>JBASWK010000130.1:0-12510 GCA_049276435.1 Gallionella sp.
CACCATACGCTCCTACCTAGCCACCCTGCACAAACAAGGTGCAAATATCTTCGATGCGCTAATCCAAACCTTCCGTGAATCCCCGCCCCCACCCCGCTTTGCTTGAGAGGGGGCTGAGTAGTTACAAAAAAACAAGTAAACTGCTCACTGGTTTCCCGACCCTGAATATGCGTCTACCTTCCTTGCGTATGCAGGCTCTTAGCCTCGGATACTCCACGGTATGGACGAATAGGGCGGGAGGTCAATCTACGAACAGGCTCTGGTTAAAAACCAGTCCTCAGGTCGGGACGGCCTTCCCTGTGAAACATAAAACTTTTACTTCTCTTCTTATACTGCATTTCAGCAAATTCAATCATACAAGGTCGGGTTGAGCGGAAGCTGCGCCCAACAAATGCCACGCAACCAGACGGTAAACGTTGGGCTTCGCTGACGCTCAACCCAACCTACGAACAGCTTGCCCCAGCAGCTCCGCAACCAAAGGAATCAGAAATCGTTTGGCAAGTGATAAGTATATGAATATAAGTCCATATATACCAAACTTACCAAAACATCCTTTTTCAATAAATGCGGCAATAAAATGTGGGGGGAAAAAGAATAACCAAAAAATGGGCAGCAGCACCATGCCCGCCGCCGCAAATACAATGGCGAAATCAACACTCAACAACGCCGAAATACCCACGCCCACTATCCACGCAAATAACAACACCCGCCCCCACGGTTCATTTTGTTCAAGCGGAATGTTAAGGCTAGGTGGTTCGATGCTCATGTTCAGAATTTACAACGTAGGGCAGGTTCGCGCAGCAACCCGCCTAATGGGATGGAAAATGGCGGATTGCCTTGCGGCGAATCCGCCTTACGGGTTAGGTGGCATTCCCCATATTGCGCGTCGCTTTAATGAGCCACGATAATCACTCAACCTACAAACTCAAAGAGATCTTTTCCACTCAGCCAGAGCAATAGCTAGAGAACTCTCCAGCCACTCATTAAAACGTTTTTCGGTACTGTCATATGATTCAGCATAGTTAAACTGGAATAAATCGGAGGCGGGGTGAACATTTACCATTTCTGTCCTTTTATCTTCAGCATATGCCTTTAGATAGGTAAAAGCAGAAACGGCTAAAATACCCGAATCTCCAGACCCATATCCGTGGAAAGTTACCACATAATCAAATTCTTGGTCTGTTCTTAATGTCATTCTTACCCATGAACGATGCCTATCAAAATTAGCCAAATAATTAAAATGATTTGCTGTTTCAATAATTTGCTTTTGGAAATAATGCCTATTGAGATCCGAGTTGTTGGCAGCGTTCGTCCGAGCTTGATATTGTGGTTTGTGACGAGGCGGAGTTAATGCACGAAGTTGCAGGTCAAGTTGGGCAGAAATAGTTTTAAATTTGCTATCAACAATAGTAAAAAGCTTCTCGGCATGGTCGAAAACAACAGATATTTTTTGCTTTTCTTTTGTAAATTTGGACTTAAGCAGTTCGAGAGCTGAACTAATGATTTGATCCGCATATTTACTTTGTTGTACTTGTTGTTCTAGTCCAAGAGCTTTGAGAATCGCATCTCTCTGGCGTTTCGCAAAAAAAGAAACCAAAGGAATCAAATCGCCTGCATCTGCGACTTCTAGTGCTCCAATGTATTCTTTGCGATCAGATTCTCGAACCACAAGTGGAAATAATCCCTCACGCAAAAAAACTAACGATGCGAGTGCACGTGCCACGCGACCATTACCATCTTGGAATGGGTGTATTTGAGTAAATCTGTGATGCAACCATGCTGATCTCAGTTCGGGGGAACAGTTGGTTTCTGCTGCACGGTACATTGCTACCAATCTTTCCATTTCTTCTTTTGTGAGTTCTGGTGGGCAGTATGAGTGGATAACACCATCTGATCTCCGAGGATTATTAGGTAAAGTTTTATATTCCCCTTTGAGAAGCGTTACTTGAATGCGCTCGCCAGATGCTGTGATAGCCTCTGTAAAGTGTTGGTTTTCCGTAAATTGTGCTTGCAGTCCGCGAATAAAATATTCAGTGAGCGGCTCTTCTCCCTTGATATATCCAAAGAGTCCTTCAACAATCTCAAGATGATCACCGATGATGGCTTGGATATGTTCTGCATCTTTCTGATCTATTCCCCCTTGATGCGAAATGATTGACGACTCTATCCCCTGTTCAATCAAAACTTCGGTAACTCCCCTATCCCATGTATAAAGGCGTTCGATAATCCCCGTCTCGATTGCCCACTCCCTCTGAAGTTTTTTGACAAACTCCTTGTAAGCACCATCATCTTCGAGTTGCTCTTTTTTCTCACGCCAAACAGAGGCGAGAGCACTGAGCTCTGGAAAAATAAAATCCGCTGGATCAGGAAGTGGAAGTATTCGGTCATAAACCATAAAAAACCTCGTAAATTTAAGTTGAATTGAATTGATAATATCCGACGATAACACAAGCCTAAAATTTAGCTTTCACCCCACCCACTTCCTCGCATTTTCAAACATCTTCAACCACGCGCCATTTTCCGTCCAATCGCTGGGATACCATGAATTCTGCACGGCGCGGAAGACGCGTTCGGGGTGGGGCATCATGATGCTGAAGCGACCGTCTGGCGTGGTCAGACCCGTAATCCCTTGCGGTGAGCCATTCGGATTATGCGGATAATTTTCTGTAGGCTTGCCTTGCGAGTCGATATAGCGCAACGTGACATTTGCGGCTTGGCGTTGCGCGTCGTTTGCGAAGTCGGCATAGCCTTCGCCGTGGGCGACAACGATGGGCATTTGACTGCCTGCCATGCCGTGGAAGAAAATCGACGGAGATTCCTGCACTTCGACCATGACGAAGCGGGCTTCAAATTGTTCGGATTGGTTACGTCCGAAGTGCGCCCAGTGTTCTGCCCCAGGGATGATTTCGTGCAAATTGCTCATCATCTGGCAGCCGTTGCACACGCCCAGCGCGAAGGTGTCGGTGCGTTGGAAGAATGCTTCAAATTCGGCGCGGGCGCGGGGGTTGAGCAGGATGGATTTTGCCCAGCCTTCGCCTGCGCCCAGCACGTCGCCGTAGGAGAAACCACCGCAGGCGGCGAAGCCCACAAAGTCGCGCAGGGACACGCGTCCGCTGATGATGTCGCTCATATGCACATCGACGGCGGCGAAGCCTGCGCGGTCAAACGCTGCCGCCATTTCCACTTGTCCGTTTACGCCTTGCTCGCGCAGGATGGCGATGCGCGGGCGGGTGGGGTAGTGCGCGGGGGCGGCGTTTTGGTCGTAGGTCAATTTGACGTGCAAACCCGTGTCGGCGGGGTTGAGCAAGTTGTCGAATTCTTGCTGCGCGCACGCGGGGTTGTCGCGCAATTTTTGCAGTTGGTAGGTGGTTGCCGACCAAGCGCGTTGCAAATTCACGCGACTGTCGGTGAACAAGGTCGTACCATTTTGCGTGATGCGAATTTGGTCATCTGCGGACAAAGTGGCGATGGCGGCAACGTGATTCAGCCCCACTGCTTGCGCGCTGGACAACACAGCGGCGAGGTCGGTGTTGCGAACTTGAATCACCGCGCCCAGTTCTTCGTTGAACAATTGCGCCAAGGCATCGCCTGCGGGCAGGGTGATATTCAAGCCCGTGTGGGTGGCGAACGCCATTTCGCATAGGGAAACCAGCGCGCCGCCGTCGGAACGGTCGTGATATGCCAACAATTTGCCGTCGGCATTCAAGGCTTGAATCCAGTCGAAAAAGGCTTTTAAAACAGCGGCTTCATCCACATCGGGTGCGACATTGCCGACTTGTTTATACACCTGCGCCAACGCCGAACCGCCCATGCGCGCTTTGCCTTGCCCCAAATCCACCAGCAACAAAGTGGTGTCGGCAGCGTTCGCCAACAGCGGGGTCAGCGTGCGGCGCGCATCGGGACACGGCGCGAAGGCGGTGATAATCAGCGACAACGGCGCGATGACTTCTTTGCGCTCTCCATCGTCCTGCCAAGTGGTTTTCATGGACATAGAATCCTTGCCCACAGGAATGCTAATCCCCAGTTGCGGGCACAGTTCCATGCCGACAGCGCGCACGGTGTCGAACAGCGCGGCATCTTCGCCGTGGTGTCCAGCGGCTGCCATCCAGTTGGCGGAGAGTTTGATGTCGTTGAGTTTTGCGATTGGTGCGGCGGCGATGTTGGTGATTGCTTCGCCAATTGCCATGCGCCCCGATGCGGGGGCGTTAATCAATGCCAATGGCGTGCGTTCGCCCAGCGCAAAGGCTTCGGCTTGGTAAGTGTTGAAACCCATCAAGGACACGGCGACATCCGCCACGGGCGTTTGCCACGGGCCGACCATCTGGTCGCGGGCGGTCATGCCACCGACGGTGCGGTCGCCGATGCTAATCAAAAAGGTTTTGTTCGCCACGCTGGGCAGGTGCAACACGCGGTTGATGGCATCTTTCAAATCAATAGATTGCGTATCGAATGCGGCAACTTTCGGCGTTTCGCGCACCACGGTACGGGTCATTTTCGGCGGTTTGCCCAACAACACCGACAGCGGCATATTCACCGAGTCATTGTTAAATTCCGCATCAAAAACAGTCAGTTGGTCTTCTTCCACCGCTACGCCGACCACTTCAAACGGGCAGCGTTCGCGTTCACAGAAGGCGCGGAATTCGTCCAAACGTTCGGGCGGAATCGCCAACACATAGCGTTCTTGCGATTCGTTGCACCAAATTTGGCGCGGCGACATGCCTGTTTCGTCCAAAGGAATGCGGCGCAATTCAAAGCGCGCCCCGCGTCCGCCGCCGTGTACCAATTCGGGCAGCGCATTGGACATCCCGCCTGCGCCCACGTCGTGGATGGACAGAATCGGATTGTTCGCACCCAATTGCCAGCAACGGTCGATCACTTCTTGCGCCCGACGCTGCATTTCAGGATTGCCGCGCTGCACCGAGTCAAAATCCAAGTTTTCCGCATTGCTGCCCGTGTCCATGCTGGAAGCCGCGCCGCCGCCCAAACCAATCAACATCCCAGGCCCGCCCAAGTGAATCAGCAACGCGCCGACAGGCAAATCATGTTTGTGGGTATGCCCATCCGAGATATTGCCCACGCCGCCCGCCAACATGATGGGCTTGTGGTAGCCACGCATTTCGCCGCCGACTTGTTCTTCAAAGGTGCGGAAATAGCCCGTCAAGTTCGGACGACCGAATTCATTGTTAAACGCCGCGCCGCCTAAAGGGCCGTCGAGCATAATTTGCAAGGCTGTGACAATGCGGGATGGTTTGCCGTACTGCTGCGCAGCCCTCTCCCCCTGCCCCTCTCCCGCCAGCGGGCGAGGGGAGTCCGTTGCATTTCCCACTGCCACAGTCCCCTCTCCCACGAGTGGGAGAGGGCTAGGGAGAGGGTGCGCGCATTCCCAAGGTTGCACAAACCCTGGGATATTCAAATTCGACACCGAAAATCCCGTCAAGCCCGCTTTGGGTTTAGAGCCGCTGCCCGTCGCGCCTTCGTCGCGGATTTCACCGCCCGAACCTGTTGCTGCGCCCGCAAACGGGGCAATCGCGGTGGGGTGATTATGCGTTTCTACCTTCATCAAGGTGTGCATCAATTCCGTGCTAAAGGCGTAATCGCCGCCCGTCCGTGGATAAAAACGCTCAATTTCCGCGCCTTCAATCACCGAAGAATTGTCGGAATACGCCACCACCGTGCCTTGCGGATTCAGTTTGTGGGTGTTGCGGATCATGTTAAACAGCGAAATGTCCTGCACTTCGCCATCAATTACCCAATCCGCATTGAAAATCTTGTGGCGGCAATGTTCGGAATTGGCTTGCGCGAACATCATCAATTCCACATCGGTGGGGTTGCGCTGCAATTTTTGGAAGTTTTCCACCAAATAATCAATCTCATCCGCCGACAATGCCAAGCCCATTTCGCGGTTGGCGTGTTCCAATGCGGCAGCACCTCCTTGCAAAATATCCACGGTTTCCAGCGGTTGCGGGGCGTGGTGTTGGAAGATTTTTTCCGCCGCACTGGCATCCGCTGCCCACAACACCGATTCCGTCATGCGGTCATGCAGCACCGAGGCGAGGGCGGACAAGGCGGCTGCGTCCAACGTCGTCGTCGCTTGCAGGTAATACACCACGCCGCGTTCGATGCGTTCGATATTATCTAACCCGCAATGACGCGCAATGTCGGTTGCCTTGGTTGACCACGGCGAAATCGTGCCCAAGCGCGGCACGACCAACACCGATTGGCAATTCGCTTCGGCAGTTGCCGTGCCGTCCAAACCCAATACTTTGTTTAATAAGGCAGCATCCGCCACTTCCCCCGCGCAAAAATAACAAAAGCGCGTGCCGACCAGCGTGACATTCGGCGCGGTGGTTTGCAAAGTAGCGCGGAGTTTTTCTAAACGGAAAAGAGATAAGGCAGCAGAGCCGAGCAAGACTTGGGACATGGCAGTGGGGTAAAAAATGAAAATTTGGGGCGCGATTATACTATTTGCGGATGGATTTCATTGGCGTTACTTCGCTTGATGAGCGCGTAAAGTACAGGAATCACCAACAAGGTCAATATCGCCGAGGAAATCATGCCGCCGACCATGGGGGCGGCGATGCGGCGCATGACTTCTGAGCCTGTGCCGTGACTCCATAAAATCGGCAGCAGCCCTGCCATGATGGCGACCACGGTCATCATTTTGGGGCGGACGCGTTCGACGGCTCCGCTGAAGATGGCGGTGTAGAGATCGGCGCGGGTGGCAACTCGACCTTCGGATCGGCAGCTTTCCTGTTGTGCTTCCCATGCGTGATTGAGGTAAATCAGCATAATCACACCTGTTAAGGTGTTATTTTGTGTGCCATTACACAAGATGACGCAACATTATCCGTAGCGGATTTTATGATGAAAAAATACCAACATTTTGATCTAGTTTATGTACGTTTCTTCAATCCGCCGACTATAATGCTGCGCCCGAATCGGATCATGTACCAACCCAGCGGCATGGGGGCGTGGGGTGCTGAGTTAGCAGGAGAAGGTGACCTGTTTCATGTCTCAATGTAATTTAAATCATATGGTTACAGTATGCTCGAACATCTAAAACAGAACATGCCACTTACTTATACTAAAGAAGTTCTGTATATTTACTGTTAGGCATTGACCTCTCAAATTTCAAAATCACACAAATAAACTCAGTCTAAGGAGTGAAAAATGACGGCAGATTACATAACTGAACAACAGGAAGAAGAGCATCGTCAAGCAGTTTTTGAAGATAATATGTATGAAGCGGCAATACATATCATCGGAGGGATGGGAGAAAAAGCAGCAGTTTCTCATGTTAAGGATATTCAAGAGCGGCGAGAGGATGCAATGGCGAATCGTGAAATCATAGAAGACGAAAATGGATCGGCAGTTGGTTATATTGATCCTAAACTAAAGCCCGCATCAAGAGAAGGATTAAATCAAAAGCAAATATATGCTATTCAGCAGAAATTATTGGAGAAGTATTGCTAATTCGCCCTGGTTCTGTTGATGATTTCATCGTAGCCATAAAAGCACCGAGGCAAATGACAGCATCCCCATGTAGTTAATGGATTTTTTCTCACATCAAAAATAGGGTGCAGGTCTCACATTCCAACATTTTCTGTTAAAAATCTAGGGGCAACGCGTAAGGTGGATTCGCCGCAAGGCAATCCACTTTTTTGCATCTCCAACGGTAGATTGCTGTGCTCCCAAGTTTGAGTCGTGCGCATGGCACACGCTACCCCTTTACCCGCCTCCCCTGCGCCCACGCAAACAACACAGGAATCACCAATAAAGTCAAAATCGCGGAGGAAATCATGCCGCCGACCATGGGAGCGGCGATGCGGCGCATGACTTCGGAGCCTGTGCCGTGACTCCATAAAATCGGCAACAACCCTGCCATGATGGCGACCACGGTCATCATTTTTGGGCGGACGCGTTCGACTGCGCCGCTGAAGATGGCGGTGTAGAGATCGGCACGGGTGGGGGTGCGCCCCTCGATTCGGCATTTTTCCTGTTGTGCTTCCCACGCGTGGTTGAGGTAAATCAGCATAATCACGCCTGTTTCGGCGGCGACACCTGCGAGGGCGATAAAGCCCACGGCGACGGCGACCGACAAGTTATAACCCAAGCCCCACATCAGCCACACGCCGCCGACCAGCGCGAATGGCACGGACAGCATGACGATGAGGCTGTCGCCCACGCGGCGAAAATTGAGATACAGCAGCAGGAAAATAATCAACAAGGTCAAAGGAATGACGATTTTCATGCGGGCTGCGGCGCGTTCCATGTATTCAAATTGTCCGCTCCATGTGGCGTAATAACCTGCGGGGAAGCTGACTTGTTCGGCGACGGCTTTGCGGGCATCGGCGATGTATGAACCGAGGTCGCGCCCACGCACATCGACGTAAATGTAGGCGGACAAGAGCGCGTTTTCGGTGCGGATAGCGGGTGCGCCTTTGCTGATGCTGATGGTGGCGAGTTGCCCTAAGGGAATCATCGCGCCGTCGGGCGTGGTCACCAACACTTCGCGGGCGATGTCTTGCGGCGTGCTGCGCAGGGCGCGGGGGTAGCGCACATTCACGCCGAAACGTTCCAAGCCTTCCACCGTGGTGGTGACATTTTCGCCGCCCAAGGCGGTGGCGATCACGTCTTGAATGTCGCCCACACTCAAACCATAGCGCGCCAAAGCGAGTCGGTCGGGTTCGATATTTAGATACAAGCCGCCCGACACGCGTTCGGCAAACGCGCTGCTCGTCCCTGGCACGGCGCGCACCACGCGTTCGATTTCTTTGGCGAGGCGTTCCATTTCGTCCAGATTTTTGCCGAACACTTTGATGCCAATCGGCGTGCGTATGCCCGTCGCCAGCATGTCGATGCGCGCTTTAATCGGCATCGTCCATGAGTTCGCCACGCCTGGGATTTGCAAGGCTTTGTCCAGCTCGGCGATGAGTTGGTCGGTGGTTAAGCCTTTGCGCCACTGGTCTTCGGGCTTTAACACAATCACCGTTTCAAACATTTCCAGCGGCGCGGGGTCAGTGGCGGTTTGCGCCCTACCCGCTTTGCCCAACACTTGTGCCACTTCGGGGAAGGATTTAATGAGCTTGTTTTGCGTTTGCAACAACTCCGCCGCTTTGGTGACGGACATCGCGGGCAAGGAGGTGGGCATATACAACAACGTGCCTTCGTTCAAGGTCGGCATAAATTCACTGCCGAGGTGCGAAGCGGGGTAAAACGTGACCACCAACACCGCCACGGCAATCGCCAAGGTGGTTTTTTGATAGCGCAGCACGCCGTGGATCAGCGGCTGATAGCAGAAAATCAAAAAGCGATTCAGCGGATTACGCGCTTCGGGCAGGATGTTGCCGCGAATAAATAGCAGCATCAAAACGGGGACGAGGGTGACAGACAATATCGCCGCGCCCGCCATGGCAAAGGTTTTGGTAAACGCTAACGGCGCGAATAGCCGCCCTTCTTGCGATTCCAGCGTAAACACGGGCAGGAAAGATACTGTGATGATTAACAACGAGAAAAACAGCGACGGGCCGACTTCTTTGCAGGCGGCGAGGATGGCTTCGGCACGAGCAGATAATGCCTCACCCTTGCTGTAACTCCCCTCGCCCGCACGCGGGAGAGGGGGCGGGGGAGAGGGCAGCGCGCCCAGTGCACCCAGCGTTTGCCCTCTTCCTAACCCTCTCCCACAAGTGGGCGAGGGGACTGACGCGCTGGCAGCATAGTCATGATCCAACCGTTCCAAATGCTTATGCGCATTTTCGATCATCACAATCGCGGCATCGACCATCGCGCCCATGGCGATGGCAATGCCGCCTAAACTCATCATATTGGCATTCATGCCCAGCAAGCGCATGGCGATAAAGGCGATCAGCACGCCGACGGGCAGCATGATGATGGCGACCAGCGCGCTGCGGGCGTGCATCAAAAACACAAAACACACCAGCGCGACAATCAGGCTTTCTTCTAACAGCGTGCTTTTGAGCGTGGCAATCGCCCGATGAATCAGTTCGGAACGGTCGTAAACCGCTTGAATACTGACCCCATCGGGCAAACCCGCCGCGACTTCTTTGAGTTTATTTTTTACATTTTCAATGACTTGCAGCGCGTTTTGTCCGTAACGGGCAATCGCAATCCCCGACACCACTTCGCCTTCACCATTCAATTCAGCCATGCCGCGCCGCTCGTCCGCGCCTTTTTCCACGCGAGCCACTTCGCGCAACAACACGGGCGTGCCGTTGGCGGTTTTCAGCACCAAATTTTCCAAGTCACTGATGCCGCGCAAATAGCCTTTTCCGCGCACCATGTACTCGGTTTCCGCCATTTCCAACACCCGCCCGCCCACGTCGCGGTTGGAATCGCGGATGATTTGCGCCACACGCGCCAGCGGAATGCCGTAAGCGCGCAGCTTAATCGGGTCAACTGTCACTTGATATTGCGACACAAAACCGCCGATGCTTGCCACTTCCGCCACGCCGCCCGCCTTGGTGAGTTGATAGCGCAAATACCAATCCTGCATCGTGCGCAACTCCGCCAAATTGTGTTTGGCACTTTGCAACACATATTGAAACACCCAACCCACGCCCGTGGCATCGGGGCCGAGTTGCGGCGACACGCCACGCGGCAAGCGACCGCCCAAGCCGTTGAGATATTCCAACACCCTAGAGCGCGCCCAATAAATGTCGGTGTCGTCCTCAAAAATCACATACACAAACGATGCGCCAAAAAAGGAAAACCCCCGCACCACGCGGGATTTCGGCACGGACAACATCGCGGTAGTCAGCGGATAGGTCACTTGATCTTCCACCACCTGCGGGGCTTGACCAGAATACTCCGTATAAACAATCACCTGCACGTCGGATAAATCAGGCAGCGCGTCCAATGGGGTTTTGATGACGGCATACACACCCGCCAAGATGATGAACAAGGTAAACAGCAACACCAAAAAACAGTTGCGGGCGGACCAGTCGATGAGGTGGTTTAGCATGGCGAGAAGGGGAAAGAGGATAGGGAGAAGGGTGGATATTTGCTCCCCTCGCTCACTTGTGGGAGAGGGGCTGGGGCATAGGTATCTACACAACGCTCCATCGACGGCGTTGAGGGAAACCGTTGGTGAGCGTGGCATTGGCGGCGGTGCCTGCTTTGGCTATCCATTCGTTGGGGTTACTGGTGGGCAGGAATTCGCTGTTGTCGGCGGGCGTGCTATCCACAAACCAGCCGTTGCCTGCGGCGTTAGTGTCTAGGGTGATATTCGGACCTGTTGTTTGGCCGATGGCTGCGCCTGCGAGGTCGGCGAAGGTGACATTGGCATTGCTCAATCCCATGTCCTCAAGTCCAAAACCAATCGCGCTGTGCATTTGCGCCAACGTTTCGACATCAAATTGGGTCGCACTGGGCAACTCCCAAATATCCAGAGAACCGTGTTTGTTGCGTCCAGCCGCAGAGTTTTTTAACTCTTTTATGCCAATACTATTCGGGCAGCTTGGTGACCCATTTCCAGGTACTTGAACAACATCCACGGAATAGATGACCTTGAATACTTTGCCCTTCACCTCAACGGAAAAGATCATGCGGTCACTTCCCAAGTAATCCTTATTGGGTTTGTAGAGATAGACCCAGTCAACATCACCATGCTGTAGCTCTCCATGCTTAGGTGCATCTATCAGGGTTACTTTCGGCAGATCACTCCCTTCGGTATGTATGCCTCTATCATCAAAATATTTTCCTGCTGCCATGGTAGGATAAATCGCATTAGCAACTGGATAATCCGCACCGCCTACTGGTGCTACGGTTTGGCAAATACTGTATGCGACATCATATTTGACCTGCGCAGCGGCGACTAGAATGCCTTGGTTTGGGCTTGCATCAGCCACCACTCCATCAGCAAGTAAGCTTTTGGTCGGTGGGAATATCTCGAAAGGCTTGTTGGACGGTGTCGGCGGCTGAATGTTCACATGAACCACAGGCTCAGGTCTAGCATCATAGCCTTTCGCATTCCCGCCACTTATCATCCCCGTTAAACCCAACGCGCACCACAGCACTTTTGCAGTGAATTTTCGGGGTTTAACAATTGTTATTCTATTCATCATGTTGCCTCTCTCTCGATTTGCCATACGGTTGTGAAATGCCCATCAAAGTGCCTTTGCCCGTAGGTTGGGTTGAGCGTCAGCGAAGCCCAACGTTTACCAGTGGTTGGGCATACTTGTTGGGCTTCGCTACGCACAACCCAACCTACGGACTAACCCTCCCCCTGCTAGGGGGAGGGAATTTAACCCCTCTTTAACATCCACCAAAAAATACCTATCTTAATCATGTAATTAGCGCGTACTAGTATTGCAAGTGGCGAATTTGCTCGTTATTTGCTCGTTATTTGCTCGTTATTTTCTCATTATTTGCTCGTTATTTGCTCGTTATTTGCTCGTTAGCTGATCAGTTTTTTGATGCCACCAGGAGCTGGATTGATGGTCAAAGCTTGGTAGATTGCCATCAATTCAGGCTCAGGTCGTGTGCTTTTGC
>JBASWK010000131.1:0-15638 GCA_049276435.1 Gallionella sp.
AGGCGTAAAAGTTTGTGGCAACGAAAAAATAGAGCTTGAACGGCGACTGCAACGCTCCAATGCTTTAAGTTGGTGGGATATAACGATCCATCCTAAAGTGGTACTTTTGTAATTTCTGGATCCCTTAGCTTCGTCTGCGCGGAATAAATTCATTTAACAGTCATCAAAATCAGGGCGTTGCGATTACAATACGCGCCTCGTTTTTGAGGCTTTTTATTATGACTGACCATTACGCCGTCGTGGGCAACCCCATTGCACACAGCAAATCTCCCTTAATTCATCACCTATTCGCTCAGCAAACAGGCGAAGACTTGCAATACAGCGCGCTCTTGTCGCCCTTGGATGCGTTTGCCCAAACCGTACACCTCTTCCGTGAACACGGCGGCAAAGGCATGAATGTGACCGTGCCGTTTAAATTTGAAGCATTTGCCCTAGCGACGCAACTGACCGCGCGGGCACAAGCGGCGGGCGCGGTGAATACCTTGTTGTTTCAAGCAGATGGCGAAATGCTGGGGGACAATACCGATGGCGCAGGACTGGTGCGTGACATCACCGTGCATTTGGGCGTGGATTTACAGGACAAACGCGTGCTGTTGCTAGGGGCGGGAGGGGCGGCTTATGGCGTGGTATTACCGTTATTGCAAGCGGGCGCGCAATTAACCGTGGTCAATCGCACCCTTGAAAAAGCACAACAGCTTGCGGC
Source organism: Gallionella sp. (assembly GCA_049276435.1). GTDB lineage: Bacteria > Pseudomonadota > Gammaproteobacteria > Burkholderiales > Gallionellaceae > Gallionella. Next base: position 704 of record JBASWK010000131.1, read on the forward strand.
GGCTTTTGCCAGCGATGCCATCACCGTGGCGAGTTATGCTGACTTGGGCAGTGGGGGCGGATTAAATCAGGCTTTCGACTGCGTGATTAACGCTACGTCCAGCGGCTTGTCCGACCAACGCCCTCCCATCCCCGCGACGGTTTTTAACGCGCACACCTTGGCTTACGAAATGATGTACGGACGCGAAACCCCGTTTATGGCATTTGCCCGCCAACAAGGTGCAATAGTCGAGGATGGCTTAGGCATGTTGGTTGAGCAAGCGGCGGAGTCTTTTTTTCTCTGGCACGGCATGCGTCCTGACACCACCGCCGTGCGGATGACCCTACGATGAAACGACTGTGGGGTTGGTTGTGGCGCAGCATCGCACTATTTTTTGTTCTACTCTTAGCATATCAATTGTGGTTGTTTGCCCATATTGCTTGGTGGGTGGGGCATAATCCTGCCACCAGCGCGTTTATGGACACGCGCCTAGAGGTGATGCAGGACACCAATCCCGATGCGGTGTTAAAACATCAATGGGTGGAATATGCCAAGATTTCCAATCACCTCAAACGTGCGTTAATCGCCTCGGAAGATGCCAAATTCGTCGATCACGAAGGTTTTGATTGGGAAGGTATCCAAAAAGCTTACGAAAAAAACCTTAAAAAAGGCAAAATCGTCGCGGGCGGCTCGACGATTAGTCAACAATTGGCAAAAAATCTATTTTTATCCACCCAACGCACCCCATGGCGCAAGTTAGAAGAAGCGGCGATTACCGTGATGTTGGAAAAGATGATGGATAAACAACGGATTTTTGAAATTTACCTCAACGTGATCGAATGGGGGAACGGAGTATTTGGCGCAGAAGCGGCGGCGCGGCATTATTACCGTGTCAGCGCAGCACAGCTTAATGCCGTTCAAGCCGCCAAACTCGCCGCCATGGTGCCGAATCCTCGCTATTACGACACCCACCGCGAAGCCCGTGGATTACAACGAAAAACGACGATTATTCTCAGACGAATCAACGATGCGGAGATTCCGTAACCCCACCATATTTATGCCCCTTGCAGGCATAACTATCTACACAAGCTTCCCCCCTCTCCCGCAAGCGGGCATAGGTATCTACACAAGTTATGGCACATTTCTGAAAATTCACCTATTTTGATTGAAAAACTCTAACATGATGATTTGTAATTAAAATTATAGCGAACCCACTCCTTCCCCCTAGCAGGGGGAAGGTTGGGATGGGGGTTGAATGCTTCGTTACAGGTGAAAGTTTCAACCCCCACCCTAACCCTCCCCCTGCTAGGGGGAGGGGATGCAGTGGGTAGCAAAGAGTTGTGTAGATACCTATGCGCAAGCGGGAGAGGGAATATAGGTATCCATGATGGGCAAAGTGTCAAGCGGCAGATTTAACGCTTCCAACACTTTTAACGCCGCATAGGCATCGTTCGCGGCGTACAGCAATTGCGCAGGGTTTAACTCCGCTTTTGCCCAATTAGACGTTGAAACGCTTTTCGACTTCGGAAACCGCTGCCCCAACACCAACCCCACCGCCGCCCGCACGCCCATATCCTTGTGATAACCATCTTGACGAAATACCGCGTTCAAATCCACCACCGCGCGCAACGCCACGCCCAGCTTGGCATGAATATGCTTGCGATCTGATTTCAGCCCAAATCCTACTTTAATCAGCGATGCGGAACCGAGTAATTCCACCAAAAATGGCAAGCCCGCCTCGTGATGGAGTTGAAACAAAAATGCCTTGTGCGACAACGCAAACTGCACCAAATGCGGCCCCGTACTCACCTCACCCACCGCAAAAGTCGGCTTGGATTCCGTATCAAAACCCACAATGCCCGCCGCCATGATCTCATCCCTCGCCGCCGCAAATTCCGCTGTCGTCATTGGCACCACAATCTCCGCCAAAGTCAACCCGATAAAGGGGTCGAATAAGGCGATTTCGGGTTTGGTGGGGACGGGTGGTTTGGTCATGGTTTAAAATTTGGCAAGTGATTAGGTGTGAAAGGATAACACCACGCTTAAAAACAGTTTGACCTCGTTAATTAACGCCCATACAATAAACAGATGAATATCATTTACGATCCCCTCAAAGATGCGGCTAACGTGGCGAAACACGGCGTTTCGTTGGCATTGGCAGCTGATTTTGAATGGGAGAATGCGGTGAGATGGGATGATATTCGCGCTGACTATGGCGAATCGCGCCAATGCGGGATTGGTTACATCGGTTTACGCTTGTTTTTTATCGCCTTTGTTGACCGCGCCGAACACCGCCGCATAATTAGCCTGCGCAAGGCAAACCCACGGGAGATTAAACGCTATGCCAAAACTTAAAACTGGAACGATTATGCCTACACCTGAAGAGGATGCCGAAATCACAGCGGCTGCAATGTCCGACCCTGATGCCATGCCCTTGACCGATGCAGAATGGGAAGCGGTCAAACCCCACCTAAAACGAGGTCGTCCAGCCGCTACCCATCCACTCAAAATTTCCACCACATTACGCATGGATGCCGACGTGCTGAACGCGCTGCGCGCCACAGGACGAGGATGGCAAACACGACTGAATGACACCATGCGCGAATGGGTGAAAACGCATTCGGCGGGATGAGTGCCACGCTGACAACCTCAGTACAGGGCGCAAAAAGGATTTTGAGCAACGCAGAACCTCATTCACAACCCCGCAGTAAAATCGTGAAGCGTTCTTATCTGCCCCCTCAACCCGCGCGGGGTGTCATAACGCGCTCACCTGCCCATAACTGCGACACGGTTTCGCGTTCGCGCACCAATTGTACGGTTTCGCCATCGACCATCACTTCAGCGGCGCGAGGGCGGGTGTTGTAGTTGGAACTCATGCTCATGCCATAAGCCCCAGCGGAATGGATTGCCAACAAGGACTGCGGCGCAATGGCGAGTTCGCGGGCATGACCGATAAAGTCACCTGTTTCGCAAATCGGCCCCACAATTTCATAGGTTTGCGTGGGATGCGCTGCTTGTACGACGGCGGTGATGCGGTGATAGGCATCATAAAGCGCGGGTCGCATCAAATCGTTCATGGCCGCATCGACAATGGCAAAGTGCTTTTCTTCGCCAGGTTTGACATATTCCACGCGGGTCAATAACACGCCTGCATTGCCCACCAGCACACGCCCTGGCTCTAGGATGATCTTTTGAGTGCGACCTTGTAGCGCGCCTAACAACGCGGCGATGTAGTCAGCAATCGCGGGCGGGGTTTCGTCAGCATAGCAAATACCTAAGCCGCCGCCCAAGTCCAGATGTTCCAACGTAATGCCTGCCGCCGCCAATTCATCCACCAACAGCAGAATTTTCTCAATCGCGGCAATAAACGGGCTGACTTCGGTGAGTTGCGAGCCGATATGGCAATCCATGCCTGTGATGTGCAGATTCGGCAAGTTCGCCGCTTGGCGATACAGCGCGACCGCTTCGGTATACGCCACGCCAAATTTATTTTGCTTTAACCCTGTGGAAATATAAGGATGGGTTTTAGCATCCACATCGGGATTGACCCGCAAGCTGATCGCCGCGATTTTGCCCATATCAGTGGCGATGTCGTTTAAACGCACCAATTCAGCGGCAGATTCGACGTTAAAGCACAAAATGTTCGCGTCCAACGCCAAGCGCATTTCCGCTTCGGTTTTGCCCACACCAGAAAAAACCACTTTGCGCGCATCACCACCTGCGGCTAATACGCGTTGCAATTCGCCGCCCGACACAATGTCAAAGCCCGCACCTAATTGCGCAAAGACATTCAAAACAGCCAAATTGCTATTGGATTTGACCGCAAAGCAGATGAGATGGTCTCGACCTTGCAAAGCTTTTGCAAATTGCTGAAAGCCGTCCGTCAAGGCGGCGCGAGAATACACATAACAAGGCGTACCAAATTGCGCGGCAATATCGGACATAGGTACGGCTTCTGCGTACAGTTGATCGTTTTGAGTCGGAAAATAGGAATTCATTTGGATGGCGTAAGTTGAATACTGGATAAATTGGATTGCGGGAGTGTCAACGGACCTTTATGACCGCAGCCGAATAAGCCGACACATATCATGATGAAAACAAAGCCTAAACGCATAACACCCCCGTGAATAGATTGATTTTACGTCATTATAAAGCAACATTGCCCCTTAAGCGCATCAGGGAACAACAACCTAATTCCTAGCCTGCAAGGCAATATGGATTCTAAGCGACTCAAAAGGTTAGGAAAAGCAGCGACAATCGCGTATAATTCGCCGCTTTTCCGCGCCGTGACCTGTTCATGGCGGGTTACTGGAATCAGGATTATGGCAACGCATAAAGACAAAAAAAAACAAGACAAGCATCCCGCAGCCCCCGTTGAAATTATTCACGTGGATACGCCGCAAGATTTAGAAGCACGTCGCACGCGACTTAAAGCCTTGATTATTCTTGGTAAAGAGCGCGGCTACTTGACCTACGCCGAGATCAATGACCATCTGCCCGATATGCTTGAAGTAGAGCAAATCGAGGGCGTTGCCAGCATGATTAACGACATGGGCATCAAAGTGTGCGATGTCGCACCCGATGCTGAAGCGATGATTATGACCGATGCCGCCCCTGCTGTGGCGGACGAAGATGCGGCGGAAGAAGCGGAAGCGGCACTGTCCACGGTCGATTCGGACTTTGGTCGCACCACCGACCCTGTGCGGATGTATATGCGCGAAATGGGTACGGTGGATTTGCTGACACGCGAAAAAGAAATCGAGATCGCCAAACGCATCGAAGATGGTCTGAAACATATGATTCAGGCGATTTCGGCGTGTCCTGCGACCATTGCCGAAATTCTCGCGTTAGCCGATAAAATCGAAAGCAATGAAATGCGGGTCGATGAGTTGGTCGATGGCTTTGTCGATGGCGAAGATCAATCCATGATCGGTGCAGATGACGACCATGATACAGATCACCATCACGACGAGCATTCAGGCGATGTCGATACGGAAGAAGAAGACGAAGAAGCCGCCGCTGCCGCAACCGCCGCTGCCGCTGCCGCCGATTTGGCGCAGTTGCGAACAGAGGCACTGACACGCTTTAAAAACATCGCTGACTTGTTCGACAAAATGACCAAGTCTTACGAAAAACAAGGCGGTCGCAACAAACAGTATGACAAATATCAACAAGGAATCTCCGAAGCGTTGATGAGCTTCCGTTTTTCCGCCAAGCAAGTGGATGCGCTATGCGACACCATGCGGGGCTTGGTGGAAGATGTACGTCGTTCCGAACGCCAGATTCAAGAGCTGTGCATCACCAAAGTCAAAATGCCACGCCCGCACTTTATCAACGTTTTTCCTGGCAATGAAGTGAATTTGCAATGGGTGTCGCATGAGCTGCAAACGAAAAGCCCCTATAACGAAGCCTTGTCGCGTTTTGAATACGCCATTGTGGAACATCAGCAACATCTGATTGATTTGCAAAAACGCGTGGGGCTGCCCGTCAAATCGTTGAAAGAAATCAACAAGCAAATGACCAACGGGGAAGCCAAAGCCCGTCGCGCCAAACGCGACATGATTGAAGCAAACTTGCGTTTGGTGATCTCGATTGCTAAAAAATACACCAATCGCGGCTTGCAATTCCTTGATTTGATTCAAGAAGGCAACATCGGCTTGATGAAAGCGGTAGATAAATTTGAATACCGTCGCGGTTACAAATTCTCCACTTACGCCACCTGGTGGATCCGCCAAGCGATTACCCGCTCCATCGCCGACCAAGCGCGCACCATCCGCATTCCCGTGCACATGATCGAAACGATCAACAAAATGAACCGCATCTCGCGCCAAATTTTGCAAGAAACGGGTATCGAACCCGATGCCGCCACCTTGGCGGAAAAAATGGAAATGACCGAAGACAAAATCCACAAGATTTTGAAAATCGCCAAAGAACCGATTTCCATGGAAACGCCCGTCGGTGATGATGATGATTCGCATCTCGGTGATTTTATTGAAGATTCCAACACCACTGTACCGATTGATGCGGCGGTGTACGAAAGTCTGCGCGGTGCGACCAAAGATATTTTGGACAGCTTGACCCAACGCGAAGCCAAAGTATTGCGTATGCGTTTCGGCATCGAAATGAATACCGACCACACGTTAGAAGAAGTCGGTAAACAGTTTGATGTCACCCGTGAACGCATACGCCAAATTGAAGCCAAAGCGTTGCGTAAACTGCGCCACCCTTCCCGCTCCGAACGACTAAAAAGTTTCTTGGATAGCGAAAACTAAAAATCACAAGTCTGAGCGACAAATCCCAGTTACAGATTTGTCGCCCCAGCAAGTTTAGATTACAATCCCGCCCCTTCGATGCGCAGCACACACTGCCATCCCCAGTTTCGGGTCGTTAGCTCAGTTGGTTAGAGCAGAGGACTCATAATCCTTTGGTCCACGGTTCAAGTCCGTGACGACCCACCAATAATCAAGAGGTTACGCATTCCGTAGCCTCTTTTTTCGTCTTCAGACAACAAGCTGTCAACCGCGCTTTTCTTCAGCCAGTTTTGTCAGTGGATTTAGAAGTCGAGCTTCCTGTAAATGCTCTGGGGCTAGGTGCGCACAACGCATGGTCATAGTTAGGTTGCTGTGTCCAAGGATGCGCTGCAACACCAAGATATTGCCGCCATTCATCGTAAAGTGACTGGCAAAGGTGTGGCGCAAAACGTGTGTGAGTTGCCCCTTGGGTAGTTCAATGCCGCATTGGTCGATGGCTTCCCTAAACACCGTATAACCATGCACGAAAAAGCGCGTTGCTGCCGCGTTCTTCTCGCCGTATCACGTTGCTAAGTGGCTATTGAGTAGCTGTTTCACCGTTTCATCGGTTGACAGCTCACAACATTGTTAATACAATCTGCCCATGATTACTTATGATGAAGTCAAAAGACAGCGCAACATTCGCGAACATGGACTTGATTTTGTGGGATGTGAGGTTGTTTTTGATAGCCCAGTCCTCACAGAGGAAGACTCCCGTTTGCACTATCAAGAACATCGCATCAATCTGTTAGGCTTCTTGAATGGCTTTATTGTTCATCTTACTTACACAGAACGTGAGGATTCTCTCCACGTCATCAGCTTAAGAAAGGCTACATCCCATGAAATCAGATACTTTGCCCAAAAGCTTTCCAAATAGCCCAGAATCATGGGCAAAACTAATTGCCGATGCTCCTGATAAGGTTAAAGATGCTAAATGCGCATACGACCCAAGCGATGCGCAATCGGTAGAAACATACTGGAACGACGCGGTGGTGGTGCGTGAAGGCGGTGCAGTTGCTGTGCGTGCTGCCTTAGCGGAAAAACGCCGTTTGCGCGGCGTACAAAAAGCCCCGTTAAAAGTCTCCACGACCATCCGCTTTGATGCCGACGTCCTTGATGCCTTAAAAGCCTCAGGCAAAGGCTGGCAAACTCGCGTCAATGAAGCAATGCGCGAGTGGATTAAGACGCATTCACCCTGCTGATTTCAGGTGGAAGGTGTCAAAAAACAACTGAAACTCAAATAAGGAAAAATCATGCTCTATCCAGCCACATTTGAACCCGCTCCCGAAGGCGGTTTTGTTGTCCCCTTCCGCGACATTCCCGAAGCCATTACCCAAGGCGACACAGAAGCCGAAGCCTTTGACATGGCGCAAGATGCCTTGTTGACCGCAATGGAGTTTTACTTTGACGACAAAAGACGCGTCCCGATGCCAAGCACACCGCAAGCGAGTGACCGCCTCGTGTCTTTGCCCCTTAGCATTTGGGCAAAAGTACTGTTGTTGAACGAGATGCTCGCCCAACGTATCACGCCCAGTGAATTGGCGCGTCGGCTCAATACCACGCCGCAAAACATGAACAAGGTAATCGACCTTGGACATACCACCAAAATTGACGCGCTCGCTGATGCAATGCGCGCTTTGGGTAGGCGACTGGAAGTTGTTGCAGCTTAAAAGTAAGTATCCCACAGCAAAGCTGGGGGATTACCTTACTTATTTAGGGTTGACCGCTTACTGGCTATTTCAATCCGCCTTTACGCCAAGTCAGCCAATGCCGCTTTTAGCCACTTGAAACCAATACGCTCTTGTTCTAAGCGCAAGTTAACTTGGAGGCGATGCCAGCGCAAGTCGTCATATAACAGGCTTTCGGCGGCGGTTAATCGGGGTAAATCGCGCTGGGTGGGGGTGGATTCTGCGCCCCAAAAACATTGAAATTTCAACAAAGTGGCGCGATCCATCAGCAACGATTCAACGTGAGGGAAGTGGCTGCGCAGTTGGTCGAGGATGGCAAAACCGTGGGTATCCAAGTCACCCCAATAATGTACGCGGCAACGTGATAACCACTGGGCGTGGCGTAACATTTCAAAACCGTAGCCTGCACCAAAAATGACCCAGCTATTTTTGACAGGCGGGAAGGCCAAATAGGTGATTTCATTTTCAACGATAAACACCTGCGACACGGGGCAATTCAATTGCGCAAAACTGGCCGCGTCCAGCGTAATGTCCTGCACGATGCAACCAAATAACCAAGGCGCACCGTCCAACACCCGAAAGCGCACCTGCTCCAGTTTATCTCGAAAACCATAACGAGCCGCAAATTGCTTCGCGCCTGTGGCGGCGGGGTCGATTTGTTCCGCTGGTAAAGTTGCGTCCAGCCATACCGCCAATACCCCGCGATGTTGCTCTATCCATTTGGTGTCTATGCTCGGCAAATCCACCTGCCGCAAATAAATGTCAGGGTGGAGATGCGTTTGCCGCCATGCCACAAAATCCAATAAACGTTGCCAGTCATCCGCCAACGCCAAGGCTTTTAACGGATTTTTGGCTAACCAATTCAATAAGTTTGGCTGTTGTACCGCCATCGCATCCAACAAATTTTGAAAGCGCGCTACCTCGCGTTTTTTGCCCAACCATGCCCCTGCTTGTTCAGGGTTATCCAACCAAATTTCATCAGGAATGGCATTGTTGCCCAAGGTGCGATGCTTGAATTCGCGGCGCACCACGCGGCAATGCGGCAGCGCGTCCAACTCTTTGACCCAAGCGCGCACGGCGGCAAAGTCGTAGGTCATTTCTTCTGAGGTTGGCGTTTTCAAACTGAGTTTTTTGGGAAAAATCGCCTGCCCTGTCACCAAACTGCGCAGCCATTCGCCCTTATCCCAACTTTTCTGCAATTGGACACGCAGATCAGCAGGCGTTGTCCACTTACCCATTACGCCCGCCGCGCTTTTTCAGCCAAGTGTGCTTGTATCGACAAATTGCGCACCGTGGAGGCGCGTCCTGCTTGGTTGTGTACAAAGCCGACGCTGGACACAAAGGGTTCAATGATGTGGATTTTTTGTAGCGGCGTGACGATTAACAATTGCAAATTCAAGCGTTTAAACAATTCCAACCCATATTGCGCCGACTCATCCGAGCCACGTCCGAAGGCTTCGTCAATCACCACAAAACGGAAGGAGCGCGAGCGCACTTCGCCCCATTGCAGCCCAAATTGATACGCCAAACTCGCCGCCAAAATGGTGTAAGCCAGCTTTTCTTTTTGCCCGCCCGACTTGCCGCCTGAATCGGAATAATGCTCATGCAGCACATCATCGGCGCGCCAGCGTTCGCTTGCCGCAAACACAAACCACTGCCGCACATCGGTCACTTTTGCCGTCCAGCGTTTATCCAATTCAGCCGTGCCTTCGCGCCCACGGAAACGCTCGGTAATGTGCTTTACTTTCAAAAACTTATGCTCGGCATACTGCACGTCTTCCGAGCCTGTCAATTCGCCTTCGGTACAAGCGCGCAACTCGCTTTGAAAATCCCGAATTTCCGCATCGTCGCTCAATTGCGCTTCCAGCTTGATATACCGCCCCGCGTTGTAATCAATGCCCGTCAAGGATTGGTTAATTTTAGCGATGCGTTCTTTGATGGTTTCGCGCTCCCGCGCCAGTTGCGATTGAAAATTCGCCACTTCGTTAATGGCATTTTCATTCAGTTGCTGTTTGAATTTGGCGGCAAAACGCGGCAAATCATCCGCCAATAATTTGTCCAACATCTGCTGATATTCCGCAGCAGCCTCGACACTGGCATCCACTTCTTGGGTTTCCAACGGGAACGCCGCGCAATAATCGCGCATCGCCACGGTGATTTTTTCCCGCAAGCGTTTGAGCTTTGAATCTTCGGTATCAATTTGCGCTTGCAACACTTTGCGCAATTCGCTTTCGCGGTTATCGCAAGATTCCAGCGTGAGCGCGTCCCCCAAACGTTGCGCACGCTGCGCGTCCAAGCGCGCCAAATGCGTCATGTCCAAGGGCGACTCATCCCAAATGGCTTGTGCATCGGCACGACGCTGTTGCCCATCCTCGCGCTTTTGCTCAATTTTGGCGCGCTCGCTTTTATGCCCATCCAAATCTGATTCGCATTTTTTCAGTTCTAATTCAACATCATGCAGTTTTTCAGTGAGCTGTTTCAGTACGTTAGAAGAGGCTTGCAACGCGTCCCGTTCCGCACTTAAATCCGCCACTTGCCGCGCCAAAGTTTGCCAATCTAACTCCCGAAAATCGCGGTATTCATCTAGTTTAGCAAAGGCGGTGGCACGTTCATTCAGCCGATTTTGCGCCGCTTGAATGTTGCTAATTGTCGCACCCAGCGCGCCCAATTCCGTTTCTAAAACCCGTTGCCGCGCTTCCAAATCGGCGATTTTGGCGGCGTTGCTCCAGCCCAACACATAGCGGCTGCGGTCATCCAAACGATGGCGATCATCTTTTTCGTGCCGCTCCTCCGAGGATTTAATCTGCCCCGCCAAGCTGATCGCCCGCGTTTCACGGCGAAATTGCGCGGACGAGGCGCAACACACCAAATTGGCGCGCTGGGCGAGTTCGCGTTCCAGCCAGTCATAAAATGGGGTATCGGTTTTAATCGCCACTTTGCGCGCCAAAGCATCCGTGGGCAACGAGGGCAATGCCATTCGCCCACTTGGTCGCACGCGGTAATACACCAGTCGCCCGTGCAGATGGGTTTGATCCACCCAGTCCGCCACCGCCGCGTAGTGCGCATCGGGAATCAGCAAGGACAAGCCAAAACTGCGCAACAGCCGTTCCGCCGCCCCTTCCCAGACCTGCTGGTCTTCGCGCATTTGCAACAATTCACCCACAAACGGCACATCGTCCGCCGACAACGACAAGGCGCGGCACAGGTTAGCGCGCATCTGGATTTGCTGGTCGGGGATATTGCTGCGGCGGGCTTTTAGGCTGGTGATTTCAGTGGCGCGCAGCGCGTGTGCTTGTTTGCCTTCGCGCAAGCTCACACTGTGTTCGGTCAATTGGTTTTGTAAATCAACTTGTTCGGCCTGCACCAATTCCGCTTTTTGTGCCAAGACTTGCCGCTGCGCAACAAAATCCGCGTCATTTTCGGCAGGCAGTTCACCTACGGCGAGCAGCCATTCGCCATAGCGTTGCGCCTTGCTTTGACACTTTTCCCGATCGGCAGATTTTTGGCGAATATCTGCTGCTAATTGATCTAAGCGATTGCCACCATTCTCTGCAATCTGTTGTTTTAAATTGGTTTTTTCGCTATCGAATTGTACGCGATCTTCCTCGCGCCGTGCAATATGGCGGTTTTGCCGCGCCCAGTCATCCGCCAAATTACCCAAGCGTTTGTCCAGCAAACCGACTTTTAACTGCGCAAAATACGGGCGCAACGCCTCCCGATCCGTGCGCAATTGCGCCGCCTGTACCGCTTGCTCGGCGTGCTTGGCGCAATCTGCCACCAAGGGCGACAACCAGTTCACTTGTTTTTGTGCTTTCAATACCGCCTCATGCGCCCGATTTAAATCATCAAAATGATTCATCAGAGCTTGAATGCGGCTTTCAACATCAAACGGTTCGAGCATGTGGCTGCGCACAAAATCGGTCAGATTGCCCACCGATTTCATCGACACGGTTTGATGGAATAATTCCAACGCCTGCTCATTTTCGATGCCTAACCGCCGCCGCAACCACGCGCCGTATTTGCTAAACGCCTCAAAATGTTCCGCCCCACCGCGCTGGAGTTTTTTCTTCAATTGTGCAAAATCCCCGCCAAATTGCGAAAAATCTTGCGCAATCGACAAGGCGCGTTCCGCCCCAACATACAGCCTAGCAGGTTGCCCAGCGGCTTCTTTCATCCAAAAAACTTGCGCCAAGGTGACGGTTTGGTCATAGCCCGCGTTGTAAAACACCCCCAAAATCACCGAATAACTGTCCGTGCCGCGCAGGGCAACGGGTTTTGCCGTGCCGTTGATTTCGTTGCGCTCGGATTTGTAATGCCCAAACATATACGAGCGCAAGGAGCGTTCTTTGCTGTCCGCACCAGCGGCTTTGTTGTAAGCGATGCGGTGCGCGGGGACAAGCAAGGTGGTTACCGCATCCACCAACGTGGATTTGCCCGACCCAATATCGCCCGTGAGCAAGGTGTTTTTGCCGTCTAACTGCAACGTCCACACCGCTTGGTCAAACGTTCCCCAGTTATACACTTCCAACCGCTGCAAGCGAAAACCCGACAAAGTGTCGTCCGCCGCAAAATCCAAGCCCAGTGATTCAAGCATCGTCGTCTTCTCCCACGCCCAGTTTTGCCTGATATTCCGCCAGTTTGGCATCAAACTCTGCCAGCCATTGCGCATCCACAAAGGCTTTTAAAATCCGCCGCACTTCATAACTGGCAATTTGCCCAGCGGGGGCTTTTAATTTGCGTAAAAACCCTAACTCGATGATTTTATTGATATGAGTTTCAATCTGGTCAATCAATTTCACTTCGTTACTGCTGTCAGGTTGGAACAAACGCACCAAATCCACGACCTCATCCCGCGACAAAATCAAACGCGTGTCCGCACCACTGGCATCGAATTCCGCCAATTTACGGCGCAGCAACGCCAACAACAAACTGACGGGAAAGGACAACGGACGGCGCGGCATTAAACGCGGCAGTTTTTCGTCCTCGTCATTTTCGGGACGCGCCCGCAAAAACGCGTAGCCCTCTGCCTCGTCCAGCACCAATTCCAACGCCAACACCGCCACATATTCCCGCACCCGCGCTTGCAACGTCAGCAGGCTGTGCCAAAGCGGCGGGTCAGTTTCTTGGTAAATCACGCCTTTCAGCAAAGTAATTACCAGCAGCGATAAGGCGTTGTTGTCTTGTTCAAGCATAGATTCCTGCACATTTCTTGCACCGAAGCTATTCCCTCCCCCTAGCAGGGGGAGGGTTAGGGTGGGGGTTGAAATCGTCGCATGGATGCAAACTTTCAACCCCCATCCCCGCCTTCCCCCTGCTAGGGGGAAGGAGCAGGTTCGCTACAATTTTAATTTAAAATCATCATGTTAAAAAACATCTCTTCTTTTCGAGATAACCCAAAACGGGTAGGGGCGCGTTGCACGCCTCCCTACCACACATCACGACCTCACAAAAATAACACGCGGTAAGCGCGCTTGTCGCATACAGTCATCCGCGCCGCGCCAGCCAATCACCTCGCTGACCGACTCATCCACCACGGAACTAAAGCCTTCATTCGCCAGTTGCAAATACGTCACCAACTCCGCCAAGCCGTGTTGTAACGGCTGGCTGTCACACAGTTCACGCAAAGAAATTTGCGAATGTTCTTGCAAGGCATGGCGGATGTGGCGCGCCAATTGGGCTTTGTCGATCACGATTTGCGCATACAGCGCGTCCGCCTCGGCTGCTGCCGCGCCATATTGCAACAGCACATCAGCGATGACGGGTTTGATTTTCGGGGTATGCAGCGGACGTTCTAGGGGCAAAGTGATGTCCGCTGCGGTATCGGCAATCTGCATCACTTCGCCCGCTGGCGGGGCGGCGCGCAGCGTCAGGGCTTTTTGCTCAATGCCGCGCAGCAAGTCGATAATGCGGCGATTTTCCAGCCACACACGGTCATCCAAAAAACGGCGTAATTGTTGGGAAAGTTGCGCCACGGTGCGCTGGGTATGCTCACCCGCTTCCAGCCAGTCGTAATGCACCAAACGAGTACGCGCATCGGGTTGCAACTCCGTGACGGGCGGCAAGGACAGCACCCGTTCCAACAGCGTCGAAAGTTCCTCTTGACGCTGACGCGACATCAAAAAATCCCAAAAAGCACGAAAGCTACGTCCTTGATCCGAATCGCTAATCGCTTCACGTTCGCCTAAAATTTCAGCCAATAACGCGCCTTTTGAACCTTCCCAACGCGCAATGCGCTCGCGCACGCGGCGATCCAAACCCCGAAAATTATGCTCCACCTCTCGAAAATCGCTCAAAATCTCGCGTGAAATCTGGGTAAATTGCTGGAAGCGATCTTTTAATTCAGTGCTATTGAGCAGCGGCAACTCGCCGCCCACAATGCGCGCCATTTCTCGATCAATCTCATCACGGCGTTTTTGCAGTTCCGCAATGCGCACTACTGGGTTCTTTTCGCTGCCCTCGCTCATTTGCTTCAACAAATCAAACAAGGTCAACAAACGCGACTCTGTCCCCACAAAACTGCGCTCAGTGAGCGTGCCTAGCCATGCAATGGCTTTTTCGGTCGCTGGCGTGAGGTCAAAATAAGGTTCGTCAGCATTCGGCTGATAAAACTTGCGCAACCAACCTTGCTTGCTGTCCGCCCAGTCATTCAAATACGACAAAGCCGCCTTAGGAAACGCCTCCCGCCCCCACTCAGCGCGCAAAGCAAACAAATAATTGTCCAACGCCGCCTCTAAATCCGCCTGCGCCATCACCCGCACATTCGGTGCAATAAAAGCCCGATGCAAAAAACTGGCAATCAACGGCGCGTGATCCGCCCGCAACAACCGCCAAGCGGGATGGTTGCTGCGTAACAAATCAAGGGTGGAATAATCAAGGCTCACGCGTTATTGTCATGCGGTAAAGGAAGACAGATTTTAGCACTATCCCGAATAGGCTTGAGCGGATAAAAGCATTCTTAATGCCGTTTTCATTTCAATA
>JBASWK010000132.1:0-42310 GCA_049276435.1 Gallionella sp.
AGTTGTTGGTCGCTAGTCGTTAGTTTTTAGTTGCTGGAGTGAAATGTTTTTATCATCTATTTGAATATATTGTAAAAAATATAGTGAGGGCAGCTTTCCCACATTAACTAACGACTAGCGACTAGCAGCTTAAAATACCCGAAAATTTAGGTACAGGTGCTTATTACGCAGACCTGCCAAATAGAGAATGGCGACATGAAACGGTACGATGTCAATCTATCCACCCGCATTATCTTAGCGGCACTCTTGCTGATCATGGCAGGGGGTGTGTTGTGGGTCGCGAATCAAAATCAACGGCTGCACGAGGCTTACTTGCGTGAACGCCGTGCCGATCTTGAATCGGCACTGAATCTCGAAAAGACCCGTTTGAGTGTGTCCTTAGAAACCCTGCGTCAAGATACGGTCTTTCTCGCCAACACCCCTCCCATCTCAGGTTTATTGCGCGCCAGCACCCATCAGGGCTTTGATCCTCGTGACAAAAATTCGACGGCGATTTGGGAAGCGCGCTTACAAGACATCTTCGCCGCGTTCCTGAAGGCACATCCAAATTATTCACGCGTGCATTACACGGGTTTGGCGGCGGGGGGACGCGATCTGGTACGTGTTGAGCAGCGTGGGGGGCGCATCCAAATTACACCTCGCACGTCGTTGCCTGTTCAAGGCGCGCGTCGCTATTTCCAAGCAGGATTAGCACTGCGTTTGGGGCAAGTGCATTTGTCTGAATTTGTCCTTGAGCAAGATGAAGCTACCCCTCCTCAAACACCCGCCGCACTGGTTTTGCGCGCGGTGACACCCGTGTTTGATTCCAATGGTCAGCTGTTTGGCATGGTCGTACTGCACCTCAATGTACACCCCTTGCTGACCAGTTTATCCGCCAGACTACCGCCAGGGGTACGAACCTACGTGGCTGACCAGCAAGGACACTACCTTGCTCAACAAGATGGGGCGCATACCGCGATTTTGTCGGCGGGCAGTGGGCGCAAAATCAACGACGATTTTCCGCTGCTGACCCCTTTATTGACCGCATCTGCCCATCCATATTTAGCCTTGCGAGAAATTGATCAGGGTTCAGGCGGCTATATTGCCGCAAGACAGCTATTTTTTGATGTCGATCAACCGTCGCGCTTTTTGTTGCTGGCGTATCACATCCCCGCCCAAGTCGCCAGCCAGCAAATCGCCAGCGTTACCTTGTCTGGCATCGCTTATGTCATGTTGGTCGCCGCACTCCTTAGCGCGGCATTTATGCTGATTTTACGTCACACCTTTGCCCCGCTTAAACATATCACCCTTGTGGCGCACAAAATTGCCGCAGGCAATCCCTCTCTCCGCCTTCAGGGGGCGGCGGGGGGCGAAGTGGGGCAATTGATTACCGCCTTAAACGCCATGCTGGATAAACTATCGGATCGCGAGCTGATACAGCAAGAACGAGATTTTCGCAAAAGCATTCTGGATTCCACGCATGATGGTTATTGGCTGGTCGATGTGCACGGCAATATACTGGAAGCCAACCAAGCCTATGCCGATCTCTCAGGTTACGCCGTTGCACAATTGGTGCGTATGCACGTCAGTCAACTGGAAGTACCCGAGTCGTCAGCGGACGACGTGTCCGTGCATAGGGTCAAAACCATCGCCCAGGGTTATGATTTATTTGAAACGCGCCACCGCCATCGAGATGGACATGAAATCGACATTGAAGTTTTAGCCACCTTTATGCCTAAAACGGAACAGTTTGTGGTGTTTAGCCGTGACATCACGGCACGCAAACAGATCGAAAAAAGATTGCTAGACAGTCAAAAAAGCACCCTAAACGCGC
The DNA here is from genome assembly GCA_049276435.1 of Gallionella sp. Lineage (GTDB taxonomy): Bacteria > Pseudomonadota > Gammaproteobacteria > Burkholderiales > Gallionellaceae > Gallionella. The sequence continues at coordinate 1,814 of JBASWK010000132.1, forward strand.
TGGATGAATTGCGTCACCAAAAGTTCGCGCTGGATCAACATGCCATCGTTGCCACCACCGATGTCCGTGGCACAATTACTTACGTTAACGAAAAGTTTAGTGAAATCAGCGGTTATTCGTCACAAGAGCTGATCGGGCAAAATCACCGCTTACTCAATTCTGGCACACACTCCCAAGCCTTTTTTCGGGAGATGTTTCGCACCATTGCGTCAGGCAAGGTATGGCATGGCGAGATTTGCAATCGCACCAAGCAGGGCGAGTTGTATTGGGTATTAACCACCATCGTGCCGTACATGAACGCCGAGGGTAAGCCCATTCAATACATCGCGATACGCGCGGATATTACCGCCCATAAACACGCTGAAAAAGCCTTGCGCATTGCGGCAGCGGCATTCGAATCCCATGAAGGGATGGTGGTCACCGATGCGTCTGATGTGATCTTGTGCGTAAACCAAGCCTTCACCCACATGACGGGCTACTCCGCCGCAGAAGCCATCGGTCAAAAAATGAATTTCCTCAATTCAGGTCGCCAAAATGAGGGCTTTTATCTCGAAATGTGGCGTACGGTGCAGCGTGAAGGCACTTGGCAAGGTGAAATATGGGATAGGGTCAAAAAGGGGGGAGAGCGTATCTACTGGCTCACCATCTCGGTCGTCAAAGACAGCAACGATATCATCACCCACTATGTTGGGGCTTACACTGACATCACCGAACAAAAACAAAGCCAGTTGGCATTGCAACACCATCAGGATTTGCTCAATGAGGCGCAATTGTTAGGCAAATTAGGCAATTGGGAGCTGAACTTAGAGAGCGGGGTCTTGCATTGGTCAGACGAAATTTATCGGATATTTGAATTAGATCCCGCGCAATTCCAACCCAGCTACGAAAACTTCCTGAACGTGATTCATCCTGATGATCGCGACAAGGTTAATCAGGCGTATACGCAATCGTTGCAACATCGCCATCCCTACGATGTGGAGCATCGCTTATTGCTTGGCAATGGGCAAATTAGGTGGGTGCGCGAGCATTGTCGCAGCGATTTTGACGCATCAGGTAAACCATTGCGTTCAGTGGGGGCAGTGCAAGACATCACGGAGACTAAGCAGGCGGAAGAACGTTTACGTGTGGCGGCGGTGGCATTTGAAACGCACGAAGCCATTGTCATCACCAATGTTGATGGCAATATTATTCGGGTCAATCAAGCCTTTCAAAATATCACAGGCTATACCGCAGCCGAAGTATTGGGGCAAAATCCGCGCATACTGAGTTCAGGGCGGCAGGACAAAGCTTTTTATGTCGATATGTGGCAACAATTGCTCAACAATGGCACTTGGACAGGCGAAATTTGGGATAAACGCAAGAATGGGCAGATTTATCCCAAGTGGCTGACCATCACGGCCGTCAAAGACGATACGGGCAAAACCACCGAATATGTCGCTATTTTCAGTGACATCACCGCCCGCAAACAAGCGGAAGACGAAATTCGTAATCTGGCATTTTATGATGCGTTAACCAGACTACCCAATCGCCGCTTGTTGATGGATAAGCTCACTTCCGCACTGTCGATCTCGTCGCGCAGCCTGAAATATGGCGCGCTGCTGTTTCTCGATATGGATAAGTTTAAGATTCTGAACGACACCTTAGGGCATGATTACGGCGACTTGTTGTTGATTGAAGTGGCCGAACGCATTCAATCTTGTGTGCGCGATTCGGATACGGTGGCACGCTTAGGCGGAGATGAGTTTGTGGTGATCCTAGAAGAAATGGATGAAAGCGACCAAGAGACTTCACAAAAAGTCGCCCTCATCGCTGAAAAAATTCGGAGTGCCTTGTCGCAGCCTTATCAGCTCAAAGACAGCACGTATCACAGCTCCCCTAGCATCGGGGTAAGCTTGTTTCGCGGTCGAGAAGAGTCCGTCGATGCCCTCCTGAAACACGCCGACATGGCGATGTACCAAGCCAAAGATGCGGGGCGCAATGCCGTGCGCTTCTTTGACCCCGCCATGCAGCTTGCGGTCGAAACCCATGCCAAGCTGGAGACGGATTTGCGCCATGCCGTGTCTGGGCAGCAATTGCGGTTGTATTATCAAATACAAGTTGACAACAACCATCAGCCACTCGGTGCAGAAGCACTGCTACGTTGGATACACCCTAAGCAAGGCATGATTTTGCCCATACAATTCATTCCCATCGCAGAGGAAAGTGGGCTGATTCTGGAAATTGGCGATTGGGTGCTGGATGCTGCCTGTCAACAACTGCGCGCGTGGCATGACCACGAAAGTACCCGCCAGTTGATACTGGCGGTCAATGTCAGCGGACATCAATTCAGACAGGCTAATTTTGTCGCTAAAATCACCGCCATATTGCAGCAGTATGATGTCAGTGCCTCCCGCTTAAAGCTGGAATTGACCGAAAGTGTGGTACTCAACGATGTCGCGGATGTGGTGAGCAAGATGTACGCGCTCAAAGCACTGGGCATACGCTTGTCCATGGATGATTTCGGTACAGGTTATTCCTCCTTGTCCTATTTGAAAAACTTGCCGCTAGATCAAATCAAAATCGACCAAAGTTTTGTGCGCGATCTCGCTACCGATGCCAATGATGCGATGATGGTACAAACCATTATCGACATTGGGAAAAACTTCAAACTCCATGTCATTGCCGAAGGCGTGGAAACCAGCGCGCAGCTAGACTTCCTTAAAGACCATGGCTGCATGTCTTATCAAGGCTATTTCTTCAGCAAACCGTTAGAAATAAACGCGTTTATGGCGTTGCTCGAACACCACCACTTTGAAGTTGCCCATCAAAAAGCGACGGTTCTGCATTACACCATTTGACCCTGTGAGCTAAGCACCTGCGCCTAAATTTTCGGGTATTCTGAGCGGTTAGTCGTTAGTTATTCGTCGCTAGTTAATACTGGGAAGCTGCCAGATACTATGTTTTTTACCCTATATTCAAGTGGATGAGAAAGTTATTTTGCCCCGCCAGCTAAAAACTAACGACTAGCGACTAACAACTCAATACCTAGTTATTTGTAGACAACCACTTATATCCGTTATGCGGGCAACATTCGAGCTACAATCTATCACCAACCCATAGGAGAAATCATGAAATACATTTTGATCGTAATGGCATTGTGTCTTGCTGCTTGCGACAGTGCACCTGAACAAAAAATAGCCGCACCACAACGCGCCGCGTTAGATAAAGCCCGAGGCGTGGATCAGACCGTGCAACAAAGTACTGAAGATGCGAAAAAGAAAACCGAGGAGGCTGAAAAGTAAGACGAGGGTTGAGGCTTGCAAAATAAACATGGCGGCTCAATCTCAAACAGTCCGTCTTGGCGCAAACAGGGTCTGATGGGAATGGCACTTACTTAAGCCAAATCATCGGCAAACTCCCTCCCCTTCAAGGGGAGGGTTGGGGTGGGGATGGGGGGGGTGCAGAGAACGAACCCATCCCCATCCTAGCCTTCCCCTTGAAGGGGAAGGAACGGTAGTTCGGCCCGCTTTTAGAGGATGGTGAAAAATGTTAATCTGTGCCGCATCAGGGGTTTTGAGCTTAAATAAGTGCCATTCTGGTCTGATGGGTGTGTTAAACAGCGGGTACTCTGGCGAGACCTGACACTCTAAGATTGATGTCACTATTCCAATAACAAATGGTCGAGGGGTGTTTACGCTTGCCAATTTGCCCGCGCAATACCCACACTTTTGTGCCAAATTGGCGTTGGCAGTCGGCGTAGGTTTTGATCGAGCGGCAGCCGCTGCGGTTGGCACTGGTAGACACCAGCGCGCGCGGCAGTGAACGGCAGAGTTGCTGGGCAAAAGGATGGGCGGTGAAACGCACCGCCAATGTTTGATGCTTGCCGCGTAGATGGCGAGGAGCCGTCGGGTGCGTGGGCAGTAAATAGGTAATGACGTTTGCGCCAGCGGCTTGTAATTGCGCTTCGGTGGCAAGCGGTTGCAAATAACGATCCACTTGCGCGTAGCGGGCGGCGATGAGAATTAAACCCTTGTGCTGCGGACGTTGTTTTAAGCGCAACAAACGTTGCACGGCGCGGTAATTGGCGGGATCGCAGCCTAAGCCGTAGCAAGATTCCGTGGGATAGGCGATTAAACCACCGCGCCGTAGATGGGCGGCAAGGGCGCGGGGATTGGGATGGCGCATGCGTCCCGCCTAAATGCGTCGCGTAGGGGCAGACCTATGTGTCTGCTCTGTGCGTGTCTGCCCTGTGCATCGCCTACCTTTGATACCAACAGGGCGCACACGCAGGTGCGCCCCTACGGCAGGGTATGAAACCAAAGCCATCACCCTCTATGCCCAATCGCCCGATAGCCAATATCGCGGCGCATTTGGCAGCCGTCGAATTGGATTTCATCGGCGACTTGGTAGGCGCGGCGTTGTGCCATTTTCACGCTGTCACCCAATGCCGTCACACACAAAACTCGTCCGCCGCTGGTAACAACTTTGCCGTCTTGCAACGCCGTCGCCGCGTGGAACACATGCGCGTCGTCGCTGGCGCGGGGCAAGCCGTTAATCACATCACCTTTGCGCGGGGTGTCGGGGTAATTTGCCGCCGCCATCACCACGCCCAAGGCGGTGCGTCTATCCCATTCCACTTCCACTTGATTCAACGTGCCATTGACTGCGTGCTCGACCAAGTTCAGCAAATCGCTCTTCAAGCGCATCATAATCGGCTGGGTTTCGGGGTCACCCATGCGGCAGTTGAATTCCAATACTTTCAGCGTGCCGTCGGGCGAAATCATCAGCCCCGCGTACAAAAAGCCCGTGTACAGATGCCCTTCTTGCTCCATGCCGTGCATCACGGGTTGAATCACCTCGCGCAACGCCCGCGCGTGAATCGCGGGGGTGACGACAGGCGCGGGCGAATACGCGCCCATGCCGCCCGTGTTCGGCCCTTGATCCGCGTCTTTCAACCGTTTGTGATCTTGGCTGGTCGCCAATGCCAACACATTTTTACCATCCGCCATCACGATGAAACTGGCTTCTTCGCCCGTCAAAAACTCTTCAATCACCACGCGTGCACCCGCATCGCCTAACTTGTTGTCAGACAACATCATTTCCACCGCTTGATGCGCTTCATCCAAGGACATCGCCACCACCACGCCCTTGCCCGCCGCCAAGCCATCCGCCTTAATCACAATCGGCGCGCCGTGTTTGTCGATGTAAGCGTGTGCCGCCGCCACGTCGCTAAAGGTTTCGTAAAACGCGGTCGGAATGTGGTGCCGCACCATAAATGCCTTGGCAAAATCCTTGGACGATTCCAACTGCGCCGCCGCCTTGGTCGGGCCAAAAATCTTCAACCCAGCAGCACGGAACGCATCCACCACCCCAGCAGCCAGCGGAGCTTCGGGGCCGACAACGGTCAGATAAATATGCTCACGCTGCGCAAATGCCAACAAGTCCGCAACATTGTGCAGCTCGACATTTTCCACGCCGTCTTCCAACGCCGTCCCTGCATTCCCTGGGGCGACATAAACTTTTTGGACTTTTTCCGCCTGCGCCAACCGCCAAGCCAACGCGTGCTCCCGACCACCTGAACCGATTACTAAAATTTTCATTTTTACATTTCCCTAATTCAAACTTAAAGCAGTAAGCATCTGTTGATTACTGAAATACGCGCTTTAACCACGTTTCAAAGTTGGCAACTTTTGATTTATCTAAAATGCCCGCATCTAACGCGGTATAAAGCTGACTTGGCTTTTTCTGCCACGCTAACCAGGTATGGACTTTTGATTTTGTGGTATGCAGTTTGCTGTTGAACAAAGTGACAGGCAATTCGGCTATCGTTTTATCTGCATGGGCAAACAATATCTGCTGATTGGCATTACTCGAATCAATCATATTTTCAATAAAACCTTCGATCATGCCATCATCACCATGATTGGGCATAATCCACAAACCTATTGGTGGCAGCAGTCCACTTTCATGAGTGAAAACCTCTCCACCATTAGAACTGCAAGAATCTGTGCAGGGAAAATAGCCATAATCAGATAACGTTTTTGCCACAAGTTGATGACGGGCATCAAATCCCCCAGTGTTATCAGGCGGATAGTCAGCATCCAATACGATCCCAAGTTTTTCAAAAGATTTCGCACCTTCGTCCAACTCAGATTCACTTAATAGAATTGGCAAATTATCAATAATGGCACGCCAAGTATTTTTTCGTGCGCCAATGTCTTTGGGTGCCAGCACGGTGACTGCTACGGTGTTCACCCCAACCAAGTCATTACACAGTTTCTGTAAAAAGCCTTTATCAAAGTCACCTTCAACCAAAAGCATATTTTTGGACATTATCTAATCTCCAACTCAGAAGCCGTAATTGTTTGTAAATCAGCCTCGTCATAAACCCTAGCGACAACCTTACCCGTCAATCGACTCCTCGCTAATTTCAACAGCACGCCTTCTGTATTCGTATCTTCAACCGCGACCTTGGTAAAACTTTCAATGCAATCCCAGCTATGCGTAGTGGCAAACACTTGAATATCCAAGTCTTTTGCCAATTTAAAAATCATCCGCCAAACCTTTTCCTGCACACTGAAATGCAAGCCGTTTTCAAATTCGTCAATTAGCAAAAAGCCACTGCGGGCGGAAAAAAGTTTCAGAATAAATTGCAGTATGCGCGACATCCCATCACCCATACTGGCAAGTGGAACGGGGTTGGCTTCCCCTTTCAACCTAACCATGCTCATTCGATTCGAGGAACTAGACGGGTCGCTGATAAAGCGCATGGCATGAACATTCGGTTCAATCAGTTGCAACGCTTCTAACACCAAATCTTCATCGGGTGTCCACACCGTCGCGTCCCATAGTTTAGCGAGTAGGGTTTGAGGGAGTAATTGCGTTGAAACATAGCCACAAGGTGTTTCGCCTAATGCTGGAAACCAATATGCATAATCACCAAAAAAAACCTGTCGAGAAATTGCACCCTCTAAATCAAATTGATGCCACTCTTCTCCAGTTCTGACAACGAGATTACCTTTACGAAAGTATGAAGGGACACCCCCTACAGGTATGAGTCCCATCTCGTCATCGAATACTGGCAGATCTATTGGTGGATCAAATGACAGCGATAACAAACACTCACCTTTTGATTCCAGCGAAATCCCTGATTCTTGGTCTTCGGTTTCAGGAAGCTTACGCAGCGGAAATAAATTTTTTAAAGCCGCCCAATTGTATGTCTCATCTTTTCCCACCATGCGCTTAAAAGGCGATTCGCCATAAGCACTGAAAATCTCTTGTAAAACATGTGGATGAAAGCGATGCGCATATAAACGCAACGCTTCCAACACCGTACTCTTGCCGCAATTATTTTTCCCGACGATAAGATTCACTCGCCCTAATTTGGCGATATGTAAATCTTCCAGCATTCGGAAATTTTTAATGCGCAAGTCGTTTAGCATGATTCAATTTTTCCTCAAATGGATACAATAAATGCCACCGAATCGTCATACAGCGTTTCAGGCGCAATGTCGATTTCACCTGGCCAGACCACTGTGCCATATTCAACGGCTGCGCGATGAAACAATTGCTCGGTGGCGATGCGATTCCACGGGCGCATGGTCAATAACGGACGCATATCAAAACGGCGTTGCTCACCATTTTGAAAGCTGAGTTCAAGCTGAAAATTGGGTGTGGTTTTGACCTTCACGACATCAAGCAACATATTCACCTCACTGTAGCGGCGCGATTCTAAACGGGTCTTCGCCATTCACCGCCAATTCCCAATCCACCATCAATTCTTCTTTGTGAATTTCAATCCACGCCTGCACCATTTTGAGCTGTTTCGGCTGCAACTTCCCATCCAAAATACTGCCGTCATCTATCAAAATCGCAGCCTCTTCACCCTGATAGCGAACATGAATATGCGGCAGATGATGCCGCCGATTATCACGATAAAACATCAAAACCAAAATACCGTAAAACATGCTGATGGTTGGCATAAATCTCTCCGTATCAGGGGGGGCGTGCAATGACTTAATGGCGGAAATGGCGATACCCCGTATAAACCATGGCAATCCCGTGTTCATCGGCTGCGGCAATGACTTCGGCATCGCGCATGGAGCCGCCTGGTTGGATCACGGCTTTTGCACCTGCTGCCGCTAAGACATCCAAGCCGTCGCGGAAGGGGAAGAATGCGTCGGAGGCGACCACCGAGCCGACCAAGGACAATCCCGCGTTTTGCGCTTTGATGGCGGCGATTTTGGTGCTATCGACGCGGCTCATTTGTCCCGCGCCTACGCCCAAAGTTTGTCCGTTTTTGCAGAACACGATGGCGTTGGATTTGACGTATTTCGCCACGCGCCAGGCGAACAGCAGGTCTTGCAATTGGGCGGCATCGGGTTGGGCTTTCGTCACCACGCGCAATTGGGCGGCTTGGACATTCAGCGAATCTGGCGTTTGTACCAACAAGCCACCGCCGACGCGCTTGAAGTCTAAGGCGTTGTAAGCATTAGACAATGGCACGGTCAACACGCGCACGTTTTGTTTGGCGGCGGTGATTTTCAACGCGGCTTGGGAGGCCGATGGCGCGATGATGACTTCAACAAATTGGTTAGTCGTGATGGCAATCGCACTGGCTTCGTCCAATTCTCGGTTGAAGGCGATGATGCCGCCGAATGCGGAAGTGGTGTCGGTCGCATACGCCAATTTGTAGGCGTTCAACGCGGTGTCGGCAATCGCCACGCCGCAAGGATTGGCGTGTTTGACGATGACGCAAGCGGGTTGGTCGAAGGTTTTGACCAATTCCCACGCCGCGTCTGCGTCGCCGATGTTGTTGTAGGACAGTTCTTTGCCTTGCACTTGGGTGTAGTCGGCGATGCTGCCCGATACAGAATTCAAGTCGCGGTAGAACGCGGCGTTTTGGTGCGGGTTTTCACCGTAGCGCATATCTTGCACTTTGGCGAAGTTGAAATTGATTTGCGCGGGGAATTGCGTTTTCGCGCCGTCTGCTGACAAGGTGGTCAAATAATTGCTGATCGCGCTGTCGTAAGCGGCAGTGTGGGAAAAGGCTTTTTTCGCCAAATCGAAACAGGTCGCGGCGGACACTTGGCAGGCGTTGGTTTGCAATTCTGCCAACACGTCGGCGTAGTCGATTGGGTCGGTGACGATGGCAACGTGAGCGTAGTTTTTCGCCGCAGCGCGCACCATGGTGGGGCCACCGATGTCGATATTTTCAATCGCGTCTTCCATGCTGCAATTCGGTTTAGCGATGGTCGCGGCGAAGGGATACAGATTTACCACCACCAAATCAATGGTAGGAATATCGTGTTGTGCCAAGGTCGCAACGTGTTCTGCCACATCGCGACGCGCCAAAATGCCTGCGTGGACTTTGGGTTGCAAGGTCTTGACGCGCCCGTCCAGCATTTCAGGGAAGCCCGTGTAATCCGCGACTTCTGTGACGGGGATGCCGTTGTCTTGCAACAACTTCGCCGTGCCGCCTGTAGAAAGTAATTTGATGCCGAGTTGATGCAGCCCTTGGGCAAATTCGAGTACGCCAGACTTGTCCGACACGCTGAGGAGGGCTTGTTTAATCGTTGCCATGATGGATCCCAAAAGTTAAAAATGTTTGATGTGTGTTTATTTAGCCGTCATGCCTGCTACACAGTCCCCTCCCCCTAGCAGGGGGAGGGTTAGGGTGGGGGTTGAAATCGTCGCACGAATGCAAACTTTCAACCCCCATCCCACAACCCCCTCGCTGCGCTCTCCCCCTCTGCTAGGGGGAAGGAGTCGAATCGCTAGGGATTTTTAGGGTTATTCAATCCCATGCTGCTGCATTTTTTTGCGCAGGGTATTGCGGTTGATGCCTAAAATTTCCGAGGCGCGGGTCTGTTTGCCGCCCGCGTGTGCTAATACCATTTCCAGCAAGGGTTTTTCCACACAGTTCATCACCATGTCGTATAACTCGCTGCTGGGCTGTTCGCCGTCCAGATGTTGGAAGTATTCGCCCAACGCTTGTCGCACATAGCGCGCCATGTCGTTTTCGTTGATGGGATGCTCGATCATGCTGCCAAACCCTCCACATAATGCAGGTGCACGCCGCGACAGGCTTGCTCCTCAAAGAATTCATTCACCGCCTGTTGTTGCGCATCGGGCGTTTCCAATTTGTTCATTTGGTGACGGAACGCGGCTGATCCAACCAAACCCTTGGTGTACCAAGAAATATGTTTACGTGCCACGCGCAGCCCGCTGTATTCACCATAAAAATCATACAAATCCTGCACATGACCGACCAGCACCTGGTGAATTTCCGTGACGGCAGGCGGTGGCAAATGCTCGCCCGTCTTTAAAAAATGTTCGATTTCGCGGAACAACCACGGGCGGCCTTGCGCCGCACGGCCGATCATCACCGCGTCCGCACCCGAATACGACAACACATGCTGCGCTTTTTCGGGCGTGGTGATGTCGCCGTTGGCGATAATGGGAATGTTCACATTGGCTTTTACATCGGCGATGGTGTCGTATTCCGCGTCGCCCATATAGGCGCAAGCGCGAGTGCGTCCGTGTATCGCCAAGGCTTGTATGCCCGACGCTTCGGCGATTTTGGCGATATTGACCGCGTTGCGATTATGTTTATCCCAACCCGTGCGGATCTTCAGTGTGACGGGTACATTCACCGACTTCACCACCGATTCTAAAATTTGCGCCACCAGCGACTCGTTTTGCAACAACGCCGAACCCGCCATCACATTGCAAATTTTCTTTGCGGGGCAGCCCATATTGATGTCAATAATCTGCGCGCCATGTTCGACGTTATGCTGCGCCGCCCGCGCCAACATCACAGGATCAGCACCCACAATCTGCACCGAAATTGGATCAACTTCGCCCTCGTGATTGGCGCGGCGTAAGGTTTTTTCCGAACCATACAACAAGGAATTCGATGCCACCATCTCGCTCACCGCCATGCCCGCGCCCATGCGTTTGCACAACATACGGAAAGGCCTATCCGTCACGCCAGCCATAGGCGCGACAATCAGATTATTTTTAAGTTGGTAAGGGCCGATACGCATGTTGGAGGGGGATGAATCTGTGAAGGGGGCGAATTATAAAGCAAGCGGGCAGGGAAACATGCCCTGATTCTGCACAAAATTTTATCGTTTGCACAAATACGACATTTGTACGCTATGTTGCATTATCTGCTTTGAAATAACACGAATCAGGCGCAGCGTATAAGCAATTGGGTATGTAGCAAGGTAGAATGTGCCAACAGACGCATCTTTTTTGATGGGTGGGTTTAATCAGATGCACCTGTCAGCACATCCTACGGAATTTTTGACCGTAGAATGCCAATCAAGGCGAATGAGCTTAATTTACCTAACTTGCTTATTTTGTTGAAAAAAGAACCGCATTAGCAAGTAGCCCGTATGCAATACGGGATTTTATATATGGCACTTCCCGTATTGCATACGGGCTACAGGAGCTTTTATGACCAAAGAATCCAAACATAAAATTTACATCACGTTGATGTGGGCAAGCCTGATGACCTTGTTTTTGGCGATGCCGCATGCGGGGTTTATGCTGTATTTGGCCGTGATTCCCTTGTCAATTTGGACGTTGTATAGCATTTACCTTAGCGTGCGCAAACCTGAATTGCGCGCCAATCAACTGACTCGTGTGTCGATTTGGTTGCTTGCTGTGGCGTTGGTGGTGGGCATTCATTACTTCCGCCATATCACCACACGGCAAGCTGCGGATGAAGTGGTCGCTGCCATCAAAAGCTATACGGCGACGCATGGGCAATGTCCCGCCGAGCTGGAGGATATAGGCATCAGCCCGCAGCAACTACGGGATAAATTAGGCTATTCAGGCTATCGCTGTGAAGCAGGGGAACCCCATTTGTTCTACGCGGCGACCTACATTGTTTTCGATACCTATAGCTACGATTTTGGCAAGGGGCTTTGGAAATATCTCGGTTAAGGAAATGCTGATGTATTTGGATTTCGTTATTGCTATGGATGCAGGAATCCTGTTAAATGAAACAACTGGATCCCCGCCTTCGCGAGGATGACGAATAATAAAGTGTAGTGTCAATCCACTCATCCCTCATCTTTAGCTTTTAACTGCTTTTATCCCATGTCTATCGAAACTTCGCTGGTCACCCAAAATCGCCTTGCTCAATTCGCTGCGCGTTTTGAAGCGCGGGAAGATGGTTCGCTGATTTATTTTCATCCTGATGGGCGGGAGGGGCTGCCGTGTACACAGGCGGAAGCGGCGCAGTTAATAGCGGAATTTGAGCAAACCCATCAGCGTTCGTTACGTGGTGTCGTGTTTTGGGTCATCGCCAGCGGGCTGATATTGGGATTGTTGGAGGCAAGCGGCGTGGCAATATTGCCGCGTTGGGGACAATACGCGATTTTTCTGGCGCCGACACCTTTTGTTTGGCGCGAGTGGTATCACGCCAAATTGCGCCCCTTGTTGTTTTTAGAGGGGCGTGTGCCTGTCGCGCCCCCGCGTACTGTCGTGCAAGGTCGCCTCACTCGCCTCGCGGCGTTGCCTGCCAGTTTGATGGTCACCATGCTTTTGCCTGCGGCGGGATTAACTTATTATGCCGCGCAAACAGGCTGGGAAATCAGCCACGCGCTGATTGTCGGCAGTAATTTGCTATTGGTAGCCGCGTGGGTGATAGCACGCTGGACGCAGCGAACGTGATAAGAAACCCACCGTGGGCAGGACAAATTCGTATAATTGTCACTTAGGGAGGCACTGAGCAAGCGAATTCGCCTCAAAAATCATTCGGCAAGCCGATGCCAAGGAAAATTATATGACGCAGCCACATTTGAATTACGACATTGCAATTATCGGCGGCGGTCCTGTGGGGGCGGCGTTGGCATTGGCTTTGCGCGGCAGTGGCTTGGCGATTTGCCTATTGGAAGCCCGTCCCAATATGCCCAGCCAAGATGCGCGGGCGTTAGCCTTGTCTTACGGCAGTCGTTTATTGTTGGATAAATTGCACGTGTGGCGCACCTTGCAACAGGTCTCGCCAATCCGCACCATTCACATTTCACAACGGCAAAGTTTTGGTCGCGCCAAATTGCAAGCCGCGAATCTGCACGTGCCTGAATTAGGGTATGTTTTGCCTTATGCCACGCTGCAAGATGGCTTGGATGCGGCATTGCAAGAAAGCGATGTCAAGACCATTTATCTGGCGCGCGTATTGCAATTGCGCGGCGAAGCGGATCATGCGGTGATTCAATATCAACGGGCGGGCGAAGCGGAAACGACCCTGAGCGCTCGCCTTGCGGTGGTTGCGGATGGCGGAAAGTTATTGGCAGAGCCGTATCCACCGACTTTTCATGATTACGGTCAAAGTGCCGTCATTGCCCATGTCACCGCCGCCACCCCCTTGCTCGACACCGCATTTGAACGTTTTACCCCGCAAGGTCCTGTCGCGTTATTGCCTTATCAAGATGGCTACGAACTGGTTTGGACTGCGCCACACGAGCGCGCACAGGCGATGTTAGCGTGGGATGACGCAACGTTCCTTGGCGAATTGCATCAGCATTTTGGGGGTCGCGTGGGGGCATTTGTCAGTGTCGGCAAGCGCACCAGCTTTCCGTTGGGGTTAAAACGTGCGCCGCAGCTCACCCCTATGCCGCATACGGTGTTGCTGGGCAATGCCGCGCAGACTTTACACCCTGTGGCGGGGCAAGGTTTCAACATGGGCGTGCGCGACGCGTGGGAATTGGCGCAAGTTATTTTGGATAGCGATCCTGAAGCGATAGGCACAGAAACCATGCTTGCTGCCTACCGCGCCAGCCGCAGCATGGACAGAAATGCAGGCATACGCTTTACGGATAGTCTGGTGCGGATTTTTTCCAACGACATCCCCGCCCTACGCCCCGCCCGTGCTGCCGCGCTCAGTGCGCTGGACTGTCTGCCCATGGCGAAACAATTTGTGGGGCGACGTATGATGTTCGGTGCAAATGGATAGCCTCTGTCATCACCTGCACGTCATATTCCTCACGCATACTTATACCTTGCCGCGTCACGATTTAGCGATTTAGGCGCGTCTCGCGGGATGCGATGCAAGGCGTAAATTGCGCCGTGTGGTCACTTCACACCAGCAATTTGCAACGCAGCAGCGCGCCCGCGAGACGATGAATAAATGGGTAAATTGTGGCGTGGCAAGGTATAACATCGCGCAGGCACTTCGCATCCTGCCAAATACGCGCTTTCCCAGTTCGGCTACAATGCAGCACTATTTAAGGAGATCAACATGACAAATAAATTAGTTGGAAAAATGGTCATTGGGCAATCGGGTGGTCCGACTGCGGTCATCAATCAATCATTGGTGGGCGCGATTTTAGCGGCACGTCTGCAACCGAATATCACGGGGATTTTGGGCGCGCATCATGGCATCGCGGGGATTATGAAGGAGGACTTTATTGACCTGACCACGCAATCACTGGAGCAATTGGAACTCGTTGCCACCACGCCCGCAGCGGCTTTGGGGTCGGTACGCTTAAAACCTGGCAAAGCAGAATGCGAACACGTTTTTGAAGTGTTTAAGAAGCATGACGTGCGCTATTTTTTCTACATCGGCGGCAATGACTCGGCTGAAACAGCGCACATTATTGCGGAAATGGCACGTGCAGAGAACTATGATTTCTGTACGGTACACATTCCTAAAACCATCGACAATGACCTTAAAGTCACCGATCACTGCCCAGGTTTTGCCTCCGCCGCGCGCTTTGTCGCTTTGGCATTTATGGGTGACGACCGCGACAACCGCGCCTTGCAAGGGATCAAAGTTAACGTCGTCATGGGACGTAGTGCTGGGTTTTTAACCGCCGCCTCCGCACTCGCGCGTCAAAATGAAGGCGATGGTCCTCACCTAATTTACCTGCCTGAGCGCGTGTTTAACGTTGAGAGCTTTCAACAAGATGTGCGCGATGTCATGGCAAAATACGGGCGTTGCGTGATTGCCGTATCGGAAGGCATCACCGACCACGAAGGACAGCCGATTTCCACCAGCGGTGAGCGCGACTCACATGGCAATATCCAATTGTCAGGAAGTGGCGCGCTGGGTGATACGCTGGCGGCATTGGTTAAAGCCGCTTTTGCGGGGCAAAAAGTCCGTGTACGTGCCGACACCTTCGGCTATTTGCAACGCTCCTTTCCCACCATTATTTCCCCAATTGACGCGCAAGAAGCCCGCGCCGTGGGCAAATTTGCCGTTGAACATGCCGCCACCACAGGTCAACCAGGTTCGGTATCCATTCGCCGTTTGAGTAGCGCACCTTACCAAAGCGAATGTTTTATCACCCCACTCGCCTCCGTTGCCCGTGAGGCGACGGCAATGAAAGACGAGTACATCAACGCGGCGGGCAACGATGTGACCCTGGCATGGCGAGACTACGTCGCACCGCTGGTGGGTGAATTGCCGAAAATGGGCAATTTATTTTGACTTAATCGAAAACAAATTCTGCCTACTGGCAAAAATGGGATGGTTGGATGTCATGCCTGACAAGCGGTAGGCGAGATTTGAATTGAGAATTGCTGAACCACGATGGTGAAATGAATGATGCGCAATCATTTACGGTTATAATCGCGGGGTTTTCCAACCCTCGTTTTAAAGGATCATCATGGGCTTTCTAGCAAACAAACGTATTTTGATTACAGGCATGATTAGCACACGCTCCATTGCTTACGGTATTGCGCAAGCCATGCACCGCGAAGGCGCGGAATTGGCATTCACTTATCAAGGCGAACGCGTGCGAGATCGCGTGGTCGATATGGCAAAAAAATTCGGCAGCGACTTGGTTTTTCCTTGCGATGTCAGCAGCGACGCGGAAATCAACCAATTATTCGTGGACTTAAATCAACACTGGGACAAATTCGACGGCTTGGTTCACTCCATCGCCTTCGCCCCGCGTGAAGCCTTGGATGGCGAATTTTTAGAAGGCTTCACCCGCGAAGCCTTCCGCATTTCCCACGACATCAGCGTGTACAGTTTCCCCGCCTTGGTCAAAGCCGCGATGCCGATGATGGAAGGGCGTAACGCAGCGGTGTTGACCTTGAGCTATCTGGGCGCCGTGCGCACCATGCCACATTACAATGTGATGGGTATGGCAAAAGCCAGTTTGGAAGCCAGCGTGCGCTATTTGGCAATGGAATTGGGTCGTAAAGGCATGCGCGCTAATGGTATTTCCGCAGGGCCGATTAAAACCTTAGCCGCCGCAGGCATTGGCGATTTCAGTAAGTTATTGAGCTACAACGAAAAACACGCCCCGCTCAAACGCAATGTCACCATTGAAGAAGTTGGTAATGTCGCCGCGTTCTTGTGCAGCGATCTCGCCAGCGGAGTCACAGGCGAAATCACCTATGTCGATGGCGGCTTCAATACCACGGCATTGGGGACAACAGAAGCATAACCTCTGCAAAAGGGGGCTGAACTGCCGTTCCTTCCCCTTCAAGGGGAAGAGCGAAGCGAGGGGGTAATTAGGATGGGGATGGGTTCGTTCTTTGCACACACCCCATCCCCACCCCAACCCTCCCCTTGAAGGGGAGGGAGTTTGCCGATGATTTGGCTTAAGTAAGTGCCATTCGGGTCAAACGGCATCTCCCTCTCTTTGTCGCGAATGTTTTTCTCCCTATCCCCCGCAGGCGGGAGTAGGAATATAACGTGCTCACCACTTGCCGTGAGAAATCTGCACAAATTCGCGCCAACAAGCTCGAACATTCGGTTATAATTCGCCCCCTGCAAACGGTACGCCGTATCAGCAAGCGAAAGTGGCGGAATTGGTAGACGCACTGGATTTAGGTTCCAGCGCCGTAAGGTGTAAGAGTTCGAGTCTCTTCTTTCGCACCAAATATAATCAGCCCCTGATAAAACAGGGGCTGATTTTTTTACCTGACGTTTAAAATACACCCTTTTTAACAGACCCTCCGTGCAATATGGGCGCGCGAACCCCCAAATCTTTGCGAGATTTCACGCTACCCAATAAAACTTGCCACTATTTTTCAAGCGGCTTGTTTTTTCAAAAATGCCACCAAAGCCCCGTCCATCATGGCTAAATGTGTATCGAACCATTCGGGCAGACCTTCGCGGACATAAGCGCGCACTAAGGGCAGGTGACCACGTTTAAGCGTGCGATTGAGCTGTTGCAATTCGCCCAATACGCGATGGTGTTCGCCTTCATGTACGCCCAAGCCCCGATACTTGGCTTCGCGCATCAATCTGCCTTCCGCCATAAAATGCTCACGCGTATGGGTGACCAGTGCTTGAAATAGTGCTGGGAATTCGGCATCACTCGCAGCAATCAGCGCGGCGACTTGCGTGATAAATTCACGATGCGCGCCGTCGATTTCACCCATCCCTAGCGTGTGCCGCGTCTCATCCCATTGGGCGGGGTGCTTACTCATGCGGCGACCAGATCCTTGTTCCAACTTTGTGCTGCTGTCAAAAATTCCGCCACATCCGCATTGATAATCTCGATGTTCAGTTTTTCCAAATAGCGTTTTTCTTTGTCGGTTGGATGCAGAATCAACGCCCAGCCAGCAGGTTTGTCCGCGCCAAAGATCACGTCGGAGAACACCATGCGATCAGTATCACGGTTCAAACGCATCCCCAGCAACAAGTAGCGTTTGTTTTGACGTAAGCGTTTGACGAAGGAAGGAATGGCAAAGCCGCCCATCAATTCGGTAATGTAATCCACAAAATCCGCATCCGAGGCGATGTAGTTTGATTCGGGCAAGGGTGTTCCCAGCGGTTTAAACAAAATGGGCAAACTGGTATCGACCGCTTCTTGCTCAATCGCCGCGTAGCGGGTGCCGTCGTAATTAAACAGGCGGAAGCGATAATCTTTACCTGACATACGCGCAATGCCGACGATCAGGGTATGAGGGGTGCTGGCATATTGCAGCTGCAATTGTGTGTCACGGTTCGCATCTATAATATACGGCAGTTTTTGTTGCGCCAGCCAAGTGTGCAGGGCGGAGGTACTCCACTGGGTATCGCGATAGGTTGCGTCCAGAAATTTATTCACCGCTGAGCGACCACGCTTTAGCTCGACATTCATGGCGGCGCGCGGGAATTCATACATCAACTTAGGTGCCATGGGCTGACCATTATTCATCGCCAAAATCAGGCTATCGCTGTCAGCAGGAATGCTTTTGCCCGTGGTGGGGTTAATCACGCCCTGCAACGCACCTGCGCCAAGATAAGGGATGACGCTGCCATCAGACAAGCCAGAAAAGATACTTTCATAGGAAGAACTCATTGCGGATACTCCATTATGGTTTTGAACGATATTCACTGTGCAATAATCGCGCCAAACCACAATGTCAGCCTACACAAGGGTTTTCGTGCGATTGAGTTAGTCGCAAACACGACAAAGTGGAAAATTTGTCAGACAAGGCGGCAGGGGTAGAGCGAATAAAGGGATGGCGGAAAACTTCGTAATCCTTGTTGGGCGAGGTATTTTTACATTCTCCCTTCACCCTTCCCCCTGCATGGCGTTTTTCAGACAGACTGCGTTAGAATCACCGCTTTAAAAATCTAGGAACACAGCAATATGTTTGGTGTCATTCTCATCAGCGTCGTCACGCTGATGCAATTTTATGTGTTTAGGCGTGCGGCTTCCGTCCCCTTTATCCTGCGCTATCTCTCCCGTAAACAACTATTCGGTATCAGCGCGTTTTTGTGGACGATGTTGGTCATCAGTCGGGTGATTGATGCACTCCACCCTGGGCTGCTTGCTACGGTCACAGAATTCATCGGCATGGCGTGGTTAGGGATGCTGTTCCTGTTGTTAGTGAGCTTGCTAACGGTGGACGTGGCGACAGGCTTTGGGTTTTGGTTCAAACCCTACCAACCCAAGCTACGCGCTGCGGCATTGCTAGTAGGTGGCGTGTTGTCTGCGATTGCCTTAGTGCAAGGGACGCGTGCCCCCATTATCCAGCCTTATGAGGTTTACCTCCCTGAACTGCCGCACGAACTGGATGGCACGGTGATGGTGGCGTTAACCGATATGCACTTAGGATCGTTGTTAGGTGAACGCTGGCTCTCGGCGCGGGTCGCGCAGGTAGAAGCGGAGCAACCTGATGTGATTGTGTTGATTGGTGATATTTTTGAAGGACATCACGCGCCCGAACAAGCTTTGCTTACAGGTTTGAGTCGCCTATCTGCGCCGATGGGTGTATGGGCGGTGCTGGGCAATCACGAGTCTTACGGCCCCCACCCTGAACACAACGCGATGTTCAAAATGGCGGGGGCGCATTTGTTGCGCAACACATGGGTGGAATTGCGCCCTGGCTTGGTGCTGGCTGGGGTTGATAATGTTGCGACACAAGCGGAAGCGGACACATTTGTCGCCGCCGCACTCCAAGGACATCCTCCCGTATCGACCATACTCTTGTCGCACGAACCCATCTTGGCCGCCCCCGCTGCGCGCAAAGGCGTGAATCTGATGATTAGCGGGCATACCCACGGCGGGCAAATTTGGCCGTTCGGCTATGTGGTGCAACAACGCTTTCCGTTGTTTATCGGCATGTACACCTTACAAGATATTTCAGTGATTATTTCCCGTGGAACGGGTACGTGGGGGCCCCGTATGCGCTTGTGGCGACCCGCTGAAATTCTGCGGATCACCTTACATCGCGGGTCGAGGACTCTTTAGGGAGAAGAGCGAAGAGGGAAGGGTGAAGGGTGAAGGGTGAAGGGTGAAGGGTGAAGGGTGAAGGGTGAAGGGTGAAGGGTGAAGGGTGAAGGGTGAAGGGTAAACCCTCTCTTCTAAACAAGGGAGGAGGAGCTTCACTTTCGCTCCTCGCTCCTCTCCATCTCCTAATCCCCCACTACGTCGGCACCTGCGGGGGGGGTGAAGCGGAATTGCTGTTCAGGCAGCTTGGGATTGTGCTGCATGGCGGTGAAGGTGAGGACGGTTTTATGACCGAAAGTGTCATTCAGTTCCATTTGCACCAGTTCAGCTTGGGCGTTAAAACCCATGCGCACGGCGGAGAAATTGCTTTCGGCAGTTTTGGGTGTAGCTTCTAGCCACTCCAAGCCATCTGCCGTGCCTTTTTCTTTCAGACTAAAACCGCGTTCGATTTCATTGTTGCCCGATAACAACGCGGCGGGGCTACTGCCCAAGGCGGCATCGAGTTTTTTGACCGTCACTTGATTTAAATCCACATCGTATAACCAAAATTTTGCGCCATCGCCGACGATAATTTGTTCGTAAGGCTTTTGATACGTCCAACGAAATTTGCCAGGGCGTTGGAACTGCATCACGCCAGAGGCACTTTGTAGTCGCTTGCCGTTTTGATCCAGCACCACTTGGCTAAAATTGGCTTGCGCCCCCCGCGTGGCGGCGATAAAGGTTTTGAGCTTGTCGATCGCCTCTGCGTGGGCGGTGGCGGTCAAGAGACAAAGTAGGGCAGACAGGGCAATTTTGGGCAACATGGTGTTTAATTCCAACAAAAACAGAAGGCGGCGATGATACTGTAAAAATTTCCCAGTGTACGCTTGTATGTGGTTTTTCAAGGGTGCTTGTGCGGGATTTGCTACAATTCCAGTTGTTAGTCGTTAGCTGTTAGTCGTTAGTTGATAGCGAGGCGTAGTGCATGACTAACAACCCACTCACGACTAGCGACCCACAACCCACCATGCCCTTTACCCCACAAGATGCTCATTGGATGTCCTTGGCCCTGCGTTTAGCGGAGCAAGGTTTGTATAGCACCAGCCCGAATCCGCGCGTGGGGTGTGTGATCGTGAAAAACGAGGTGCAAATTGGTAGTGGTTGGCATCAGCGGGCGGGCGAACCTCATGCCGAGGTGTATGCCTTGCGGGAGGCGGGAGCAGCGGCGGAAAACGCCACTGCTTACGTTACCTTAGAGCCATGCAGTCACACGGGGCGCACCCCGCCGTGTGCCGATGCCTTGATTGCAGCGGGTGTGGCGCGGGTGGTGATTGCCATGCAGGATCCGAATCCTTTGGTGTCGGGCAAGGGCATCGCTAAGTTGCGCGCGGCGGGCATAGTGGTGGAGTCGGGCTTGATGGAAGCCTCGGCACAGGCATTGAATCGGGGGTTTGTGTCGCGTATGACACAAGGCGTGCCGTGGGTGCGCAGCAAAATAGGCATGAGTTTGGACGGGCGCACCGCTTTGGCAAATGGCGTGAGTCAATGGATCACCAGCCCCGAAGCAAGATTGGATGTGCAGCATTGGCGAGCGCGATCTTGCGCGGTGTTGACGGGCATTAACACGATTTTAGCAGATGATGCGCAGCTTAACGTGCGGAGTATCGAGACCAGCCGCCAACCGCTGCGCGTGGTGCTGGACAGTCAATTACGCATCCCGCTGACCGCAAAATTACTGCAAAGTCAGGGCGTGTTGATTTACACCACCCGCAATGACATCAACAAAATCATCGCGTTGAAAAAACGAGGCGCGGTTGTATGCGTCTTGTCTGGCACACAAATTGACCTAAAGGTGATGTTGCGTGATTTGGCGCAACGCGGCTGCAACGAGGTGTTGGTCGAAGCGGGCAGTATTTTGAATGGCGCGCTCCTCAAAGCAGGTTGTGTGGACGAATTGATTGTCTATCTCGCCCCCCAATTGTTAGGGGAGGCTGCGCGCGGCATGGCGCAACTGGGTGAACTTACGCGCCTAGACCAACGCATTCAGCTTTACTGGCAAGAAGTGCGGCAAGTTGGTCGTGATTTACGGATCACAGCACGGGTGGTGCGGCACGCTGAAGAATCAACTGACGAGCAAGTACCGACGACGTAGCGCATTTGTCCTACCAACGCCTGCTTGCAAAGGCACGCCATCATTTTGTCGTCTTTGCCACAAGCGACGCAGCCTGTCATGTATTATTTGCGACAGTTGAACAGTTGTCGTTAAAAAAATACATATAGATCATGTTGTTATGCTTGAATGATGTCTAGGCACGGTGTTTGCTGATGTATTAGCAAACCTTAGTCGGAGGACATCACGTGCAACTACCTGTCATAAACAATGCAGCAAGCGAAGCCCCTCAGGGGGGCTGTTCTGCTGGATCGTGCGGCTCGACCGACGATCAGATGAATCACTTGCCAGAGCATATTCGCGAGAAGGTATTCAACCATCCTTGCTACTCGGAAGAGGCGCATCACTACTTTGCCCGTATGCACGTCGCGGTGGCACCTGCGTGCAATATCCAGTGCAATTACTGCAATCGCAAATACGACTGTGCCAATGAATCGCGCCCTGGCGTGGTGTCAGAATTGCATCATCCTGTTCAAGCGGTCAAAAAAGTCTTGGCGGTCGCCGCGACCATTCCGCAAATGACGGTGCTAGGCATTGCAGGACCTGGCGACCCCTTAGCCAACCCCGCGCGCACTTTCGAGACGTTCCGCATGTTGTCCGAGCAAGCCCCTGACATCAAGCTGTGCGTATCGACCAACGGCTTGTCGCTGCCCGACAATGTGGAAGAATTGGCGAAATACAATATCGACCATGTGACCATCACCATCAATTGTGTTGATCCTGATGTCGGCGCGCAAATTTATCCGTGGATTTTCTGGAAAAACAAGCGCATCAAGGGACGCGAGGCGGCTGAAATTTTGATTGCCCAGCAACAAAAAGGCTTGGAGATGCTGGTCGCCAAAGGCATTTTGGTCAAGGTAAACTCGGTCTTGATTCCAGGTGTGAACGATAAACATTTGGAAGAAGTCTCCAAAATCGTCAAAGCCAAGGGCGCGTTTTTGCATAACGTCATGCCGCTGATTTCTGAAGCGGAACACGGCACTTACTACGGTTTGACAGGTCAACGCGGCCCGACCAACGAAGAACTGCAAGCGTTGCAGGATGCTTGCGAGGGCGACATGAATATGATGCGCCATTGTCGTCAGTGCCGTGCGGACGCGGTCGGATTATTGGGCGAAGATCGCGGTTCTGAGTTCACTATGGACAAGGTCGAGCAGATGGAAATCAACTATCCCGAAGCGATGAAGATGCGCGCCGAGGTGCATGCGGCGATCAACGAAGAGCTGGAAAGTAAACGTCTCGCCAAAGAGAGCAAGGTGCAACTGGTCAGTATCCAAGGGCTAAAACCGAAAGCAGTGACTCGCCCTGTGCTGATGGCGGTTGCGACCAAGGGCAGTGGCGTGATCAACGAACACTTTGGTCATGCCAGCGAGTTTTTGATATACGAAGCCTCGTCTGACGGCGTGCGCTTTATCGGTCACCGTAAGACTAAACCTTATTGTGAAGGTGGCGACACTTGTGGTGATGGTGAAAGTGCGCTCGATACCACCTTGCGTGTGTTAGCAGGTTGCGAAGTGGTGCTATGTAGCAAAGTCGGCTACGAACCGTGGGGGCCTTTGGAAGCCGCAGGTATCCAGCCCAATGGTGAACACGCGATGGAAGCCATTGAAGACGCGATTTTAGCGGTGTATGCGGAAATGCAGGCAGCGGGAAAATTGGATAAGGCGTTGGATTTACAACGAAAAGTTGCGTAATTGAATTTGGTTGTTAGTTGTTAGTTGCTAGGGTGCAAAGCTAGGCGTACCCCCTAAAAACCACTAGCCACTAACTAACGACTAACCACCAACTAGCGACTAACGACTAACAACTAGGAACACATCATGTCACTCGAAATTATCGAATCTTGCACCAACTGTTGGGCATGTGAACCGTTGTGTCCCAGTAAAGCGATTTATGAGGCAAAGCCGCATTTTTTGATTGATCCTGACAAATGCACGGAATGTGCGGGGGATTTTGAAGACCCGCAATGTGCCGCAATTTGCCCGATTGAAGGGGCGATTTTGAACGAAGAGGGTGTCCCCATGAATCCACCTGGTTCGCTCACAGGTATTCCTGCCCAGACGGCTTAAGGAGAAATCATGGCAACGGTTATTTTTTACGAAAAGCCAGGCTGTGGCAATAACACCAAACAGAAAGCGTGGCTGATTGCCTCTGGACATCAGGTAGAAGCCAAAAACTTGCTGATAGAACCATGGGATGCGCCTAGCTTACTTTCCTTTTTTGGCGATGCTCCCGTGTCACAGTGGTTTAATCCCAGTGCGCCCCGCGTCAAATCAGGTGAAGTGGATCCTGCGGCGGCAACGGCGGATACGGCACTGGCGATGATGATCGCTGAACCTGTGTTAATCCGCCGTCCCTTGATGGAAGTATCGGGTGAGCGGCGTGTTGGCTTTCAGGCAGATGCCGTGCGGGCATGGATAGGGTTGGCGGATGCGCCCTCGGCAGCGGCGGCGGCCTGTCCTATTTGTCATCGTTCCGAACCTTGCCCTGCCCCTGAAGAGGCGGCATGAGAGCCGTGCCCGATGCGGTTGAAATCGCGCCCAATACGCATTGGATAGGCGCGCTCGACCCCACGTTGCGCGAGTTTGATATCATCCTCAAAACCGCCAATGGCACGACTTACAACGCCTATTGTGTGCGCGGCACGCAAGGCGTAGCGATTATCGACACCGTAAAAGCCTCGCACGCGGATGAGTTTTTTAGGCGACTGGAACAAGTGGCGCGTTATGACGAAATCAGCACCATCGTGCTGAATCATCTTGAGCCTGACCACAGCGGCGCATTACCCGAATTGATGCGCCGTGCGCCGCACGCCAAATTGTATATTTCCGCCAAGGCGCAGCTGATGTTGAAAGCCTTGGTGAAAAACACCGAGCTTGATTACGTCGTGGTGGAAACGGGCGATAGCGTAGATTTGGGCGGACGCACCTTGCGCTTTTTTAGCACGCCGTTTCTACATTGGCCCGATACGCAATGCACGCTGGTGGAAGAGCTGGGCGTGTTGTTTAGCGGCGATGTATTTGGCTGCCATTTTTGTGATACGCGGTTATTTAACAACAAAGTCGGCGATTTTCGGTTTTCGTTTGAGTATTACTACCAGCACATTATGCGTCCCTTCCGCGAATATGTTTTGGACGCGTTAGCCTTGCTAGAATCTTTGCCGCTGACGGTGATCGCCCCCGCACACGGACCGATTTTGCGCGATGCGCCTAAAAGTTATATGCAGCGTTATCGCCAACTTGCTGCGCCATTACTGCACAACGAAGTCGGCAGCAAGCATAAATCGCTGCTGGTATTCTACATCTCGTCTTACGGCAATACCGCCTGCATGGCACACGCCGTGGCAGAAGGGGCGGAAACCATAGACGGAGTGCGCGTGTCGTTATATGACTTGCAAGCCACGGGAGATTTGCCCTTTGTGGATTTAATTGAAGAAGCCGATGGCATTGCCTTCGGCTCGCCCACCATCAACGGGGATGCGGTGAAACCCGTGTGGGACTTGCTGTCATCCTTGGCGGTGATCAAAGTCAGCGACAAATTAGGTGCGGCTTTTGGCTCTTATGGCTGGAGTGGCGAGGCGATCAATATGATTGAAGACCGCCTGCGTGGACTCAAGCTGCGTGTCCCGCTCAAAGGCGTGCGGGCGCGCTTGATTCCCACCGAAGCTGAATTAGATTCATGCCGCGACTTAGGCAAACAACTCGCGCAACACTTAACGGGTACGGTCACACGCCGCGTCATTTCTTTATCCGAACTACTCGCGCAGCCATGAGTAAAATTTTCTTACCGTCAGTCAGCTTTCCCTCACCCCAACCCTCTCCCGAAAGGCTGGGGGCAAACGCCGTGCTACGCACCTTTCATTATCTGGAGCAACCTCATGCCTAAAGCCAATGTTACCTTTGAAAAACTCGGTGTCACCGTCACTGTTCCCGCTGGGACGCGCTTGATCGAAATATCCGAAAAAGTCGGTGCGAGCATCACCTACGGATGCCGTGAAGGCGAATGCGGCACCTGTATGATGCGCATTGTCTCTGGCATGGAGCATATGAGCGAACGCTCAGTACTAGAAGATAAAGTCCTGCAAGAAAATATGGCAGGACGTAATCACCGATTAGCCTGCCAAGCCCAAGTGCTGGGCGGGGATATTACGGTGAAGGCGTAAATCTAGTCGTTAGCTGCTAGTCGTTAGTTGTTAGCGACCAACAACTAGCGACTATCAACTATCGACCAGCAACTATTTTTCAACCCAACCAAAAGGAGTACATCATGCCAAATATCACTTTTTCCAGCCCATTGCATAAAGATAAAACCGTTTATGCCGTGGCGGGTAGTCATAAAAAAACCATTCTTGCGTTAGCCAAGGAAAACCACATTCCCATCGACTTCGGTTGCGAAAATGGCGAATGTTCGACTTGTTTGGTCAAGGTGACCAACTTGTCTAACAAAGGTCCGATGGCAGGTCCGTTGACCGATCGTGAAATCAGCGTCCTTAAAGACTCTGGCAAAATCACCGCCGCACAAATTGATGCCATGAAAGTGAATGATGTCATCACCACCGAATGGCGTTTGGCTTGCCAAATGGTGTTGCGCGACGAAGACTTGTTGATCGAATACCCTAGCAAATAATCATGATGCAGCCTGACATTATGCCTACTCCCCATTCTCTCGCTCAGCCCACGGGCGTATTTGCGACGTTAATGGCGCATACGGTCGGGCTGCCCAATGATGAGCTGTTTGCTCAAATGATTGCCAGTCAACTGAACGGTGGCGGTGCGCTGCCGTTTGGACTTGGACTGGCTCAAGCTGATTTTTGCGCATTGTTGGCGCGGCATTTTCCTGATGCCAAGCTCACGATGTGCTACACCGACCCCATCACCGATCCACGCGCCTTGGAACGGGATGACATGCTTGCCTTGCTGCTAGAATATCGTGCGGGACAAGACATTTCTGAGCAATGGTTGGTACACATTGTCACTGCCGCGTGTATGGCGAACGACCATTTATGGCAAGACTTAGGGCTGTGGTCACGCGAACCACTGACGCGTTTAATGAGCCAAAACTTCCCCGCACTGGCGGCGAAAAATGAACACGACATGAAGTGGAAAAAATTCCTCTACAAGCAATTATGCGAACGCGAAGGCATCAATGCCTGCCGCGCCCCAACGTGTGAATACTGCGTGGATTATGGCAATTGTTTTGGGGTGGAGGAGTGAATGTTGGGCGTTAGTTGGTAGTCGTTAGTCGTTAGTCGTTAGTCGTTAGTCGTTAGTTGGTAGTTGGTAGTTGGTAGTTGGTAGGGCGGATAAGCGCAGCACATCCACAAATTTTTGCGGTTATATGTGACTCACAGCAGGTCAAACAAGACCCCCTCCCCTTCAAGGGGAGGGCTGGGGTGGTGGAAATCCCAGAGTTCACGTGCCTGTGTCAAGACCCCCTCCCCTTCAAGGGGAGGGCTGGGGTGGGGATGGGGTAAAAGATGAAGCCGCACAACAAATAGCTTCCGTAAACAGATGACCGATACGCAAATACGGTTATGGCAACTGGCTGTAAATTCCGCCACCAGCATCCGTATCTGGATATTTTTACAGAATGCGGTGGTTATACCCCATCCCCACCCCTACCCCCCCCCTTGAAGGGGAGGGAGATTGCCACGATGACCTGCTATGATTCACATATAGCTATTTTTGCAATGTATTCATTTAGATAACCCACATTCACCTTGCTAACTAACAGCTAATAGCTAACGACTAACCACTATGCCTCCCCATCAACGCGCGACTGCCGCCTATCTCGGACTTGCCCTAGGCGATGCCTTGGGGGCGACCGTAGAATTTATGACCCCCCGCGAAATCGCCGCGCAATATGGGGTGCATGACACCTTGCGCGGCGGTGGTTGGCTACATTTGAAAGCGGGTGCGGTGACCGACGACACCACCATGGCACTTGCCTTGGGCAGTGCGATTTTGTCGCAAGGCAAAGTCGAAGCCTTGGCAGCAGCGCAGGCATTTGATGCGTGGATGCGCACGAAACCTGTAGACATCGGCAACACCGTGCGCCGCAACTTGCTGCACTTTCGCAAAACGGGCAATCCCGAAGCACCTTATTCTGACCACGACGCAGGCAACGGTGCGGCAATGCGCTTATTGCCCGCAGCCCTTGCCACCTTTGGGCAAAGCGAAGCCCATATTCGTGCCGCCAGTCGCGCCCAAGCCCACACCACCCACCACTGCGCCTTGTCTGATGCCGCCTGCGAAACTTTGATTTTCATGCTGCACGATGCGCTGCGCGGCGCGGACAAAAATCACCTGCTGCACCAACACGCCCACCCCTTAGTCGCCCGCCACCCCGAATTCAAGTTTCGCAGCCGCCCAAATGAAAATCCCAGCGGCTACATCGTCGATACAATACAAGCCGTGTTCCAAAGTTTTTTTGACACCGATGATTTTCGCAGCTGTCTAATCGACGTGGTCAATCGCGGCGGCGATGCCGACACCACAGGAGCCATCGCAGGCATGTTGGCAGGCGCGCACTACGGCTACGCCCAACTCCCCGACGCATGGCTTAAAGTACTTAACTCGCAAGTGAGGCAACAATGTGAGGCGCAAGCGGTAGGGTTGATGGGTATCAGCCTAAAAACCTCATTTGATCGTATTAAGACGCAAAGATGCCAATAAAAACAAAAAGATAGCGTTTATTTGTTTTTCACCCGCTCGGTGACGACCTGTTCAATGTAACCTATTGATTTTTCTCCGCATCTCCGCGTCTTTCGCGTGAGACTGCTTTTTCTAGGTTAAACAAACCCGTAAATTGCTTACGCTTACTTTCACTCATTGCCTGCTCCAGAAGACTATCTGTGTCAGCGTCTGGAAAGTGGGGGTCACTATAATTTTCAGGGTTAATTAACTTGACTTCAATACAAGGGATTTTACTTCGGCGTAGGGGTATGCTTCGAGAGCACCGAAGTGGGCGAGGTATTTGACTTTATGTTTCATGAATACTGGCATGTTGATGCCGCAGAGGAATTTCACCAGATTCAAGGTCGTGTAGTCCTGTCCGATTGAGTGGATAAACGCCTGAGAAATCTCGTTGAAGTTAACCTCAGTCAGGGGTTTTAAGGTAACGGTTTTTTGCAGGACAGCCTTGCCACGTTTACACACGGAACAATGGCCGCAGGCGTTCTTTTCAATCTCCTCCCCAAAGTATTGGGCGAACCGTTTACTCAGGCAGGTATCGCTTTCAAAAGATTCAACCATGGCGTGGATTCTTTGAATTTCAGCCCCTTCCTTACGCTCAAAAAGGGCATACATTTTGTCGGTCACGGCGTTTAAATCGAATGCGCGGTTGACGATTTCATAGACATCAACCGACCCCTTGGCCTCAAGCTCAATCCAGCCCTTTTCCTCAAAATATTCCAAGGCCAGGATGATACGTTGGCGTTCTGTCTGGTAGATGTCGAGAATTCCCTGCATGTCAACGCTAGTCCAGATTTTCTTGGTGTGGCAATTTTTCAGGATGGCTGTGACAAACGCCTTTCTTTCCCCCTCGAACTGGTTGGCGATGCTGTCAAAACTTGCCTTGTTTTTAAAGGAATATTCATCAAAATAAGTCCACTTGGGACGAATAATTTCCTCCATATCCAAATAAACCAGCAATGTTTTCAAGGGAAGGATTCTGATGTTCAAATGGTTGGAAAGTGTTACGGGTTTGCACTCCCAAAGATGCCCTTCATTGCTTTTGATTTGCTTCAGGAGTTCGGCGATGGCATGCTTTTCGGGCGTGTCGCCGTAAACGAAATTCTCCAGAACATTGAGGCTGTCGCGGTTTGCCAGCACTTCACACAGCGACAGTTTTCCATCCCTGCCAGCGCGTCCGATTTCCTGACTGTAGTTTTCAATTGATTTCGGCAGGTCGTAGTGGATAACCCGTCTGATGTCCTTTTTGTCTATGCCCATGCCAAAGGCAATGGTCGCAACGATGCAGCGCACACTTCCCGCCATGAACTGGTTTTGCAGTGCTTCGCGATCCTCGTTCTGCATCCCCGCATGGTAGAAGTGTGCATTGATGTGATTGCTGATGAGGAACTGCGCTACCGCCTCTGCGGTTTTTTGCAAGGTGACGTAAACAATCGTCGATGCCTCAGGGGCTTTTTGAATTCGCCTGAGTAACGTCGTGTCTCTTTCCAAAGCACCTGTTGGGGTGACCTGCAAATAGAGGTTTTCCCGATAGAACCCAGTAATCACCACATTGCCTTTGGGAATGTCGAACTTGTCAGACATGTCCTTCACCACCTGTTCCGTGGCGGTTGCCGTCAGCAGGAGAACCTGACGAATTTGAAACTCCCGCTGGTAGGTCGGCAGCTTCAGATATTCTGGTCGGAAGTTGTGTCCCCATTCAGAAATGCAATGCGCCTCGTCGATCACCAACAGGGAGATATTCATCTTCTGCAACTGGGTGCGAAACCGCTCGTTTCTAAAACGCTCAACTGAAATCATGAGTATTTTCAACTCATTGCGTATGGCCTTTTCAATAACGCCGTTGTATTCCTCCCTTGCCAGGGTTGAGTCGAGACGGGCGGCGGGAATGTGATGTTCTTGCAGAAAGTCCAGTTGATCCTTCATCAAAGCGAGTAGCGGTGAGACGACCAGCGTGATACCTGGAAGTAGCAGGGCTGGCAATTGATAGCAAAGGGACTTGCCAGAACCAGTAGGGAAAATCGCTGCGGCGGATTGCTTGGACAGGACTTTAGAAATGACTTCCCGTTGACCTTTTTTGAAAGCAGCAAATCCGAAATGTGTTTGCAGATGTTTCTCAAGCATGAACGGCTCCCTTCATTGGAAAAGGCTAATAATTCAAATGGTTTTTCACAAGTATCAATATAATCATTAAGTTATATGTATTTTTTCATTGCCATTGCAAACCAAACGCTATGTAAGAGCGCAATTTATTGCGCGATAGCCTCTCGCAACACCTTTCGCGCAATAAATTGCGCTCCTACGTCCCCTAATTTTTAGTTAAATTTCAATTAGTTAAGAGTTGTGTAGATACCTATGCTTCAAGGGGAGGGAGCTTTGCTTCACCTACTGTAAATCACATAGAACCCAACCTACTGACCACAATAGACTTATTAAAAATTAAAAACGACGACTACACCACCTTTCCAGGGTTCATCAGCCCTTGCGGGTCTAAGGTGGCTTTGATTTTGCGCATGAGTTCTAATTCCAGCGGGTCTTTGTGGTCGCACAGGGTGTCGCGTTTGAGTTGCCCAATGCCGTGTTCCGCGCTGATGCTGCCGTTAAGGTCGCGAACGACTGCATACACCCGCGTGTTGACGGCGGGTTCTTCGTCTTGGATAAAGGCTGAGTTCGCCGCCGCATCGGGCAAAGACACGTTGTAATGAATATTGCCATCACCCAAATGCCCGAAGGCTATGATGCGGATGGTGGGATAAGCGGCGCGCAAAGCGGCATTGGCGCGGGTGATGAATTCGGCGACGCGGCTAATCGGTACGGCGATGTCGTGTTTGATGCTAAGACCTTCGCGTTTTTGCGCTTCGGCAATGTTTTTGCGCAAGATCCACCAGTGTTCGGCATCGCCTGTGGTGGTGTCGAATGCTAAAATTTCTGCACCAAAACTTTGCAAGGCGGCGCGCAACCCGTTTTCTAACTCGCCCGCGCGCACATCCGCCAATTTAATCAGCACATAGTAGTCGTATTGCTGGGCAAAGGGTTCTTCGGTGTCGGGAATGTGCTCAAACACCAAGTCTAGACAACTGCGTGAAATCAATTCAAAGCCGCTGAGGGTGTCGCCACAGTGACCGCGAATATGCGTCAACAGCCGCACCGCCGCTTGCAGATGGGTGATCGCCACACAGGCGGTGGCGGTGGCGTGCGGACGGGGAAATAGCTTCAGCACGGCGGCGGTGATAATGCCTAACGTGCCTTCTGCGCCGATAAACAAATGCTTAAGATCATAACCTGTGTTGTCTTTGCGCAAACTACGCAGCCCGTTCCACACTTGCCCATCAGGCAACACCACTTCCAAGCCCAGCACCAAGTCCCGCGCATTGCCATAACGCAATACCCCGATGCCGCCCGCGTTGGTGGAAAGATTGCCGCCGATTTCACAATGCGGGGCTATCGCCGTTAAGCCCAATGGAAACAATCGGTTGTATTCCTCTGCCACGGTGTAAATGCTGGACAAGGTGCAACCCGCTTCCACGGTCATGGTGTAATTGGCGGCATCGACGCTGCGAATGTGCTTCATGCGCGACAAATTGAGTACAATTTGATCGCCCGTTTCCAGCGGCACGCCTGCGCCGCACAAGCTGGTGTTCCCACCCTGTGGCACGATGGCAATGCCGCGTGCGGCGCACAATTTCACTACTTCCGCCACTTGAGCGGTATCCGCAGGCAATACCACTGCCAGCGCGACACCGCTATACCGCCCACGCCAATCACGGCAATACGGTGCGGCAGCCTCTGCCGTCAACACACCCGATTGGCCGACCCGCGCAACGAGTGCCGCTAAAAAATCAGCGTGCATATCAGGCTTGCTCAGCAGGTTTCTTCAAGAACCAGATTTGATACAACGAGATCAACATTTGTGCCGCCATGGAAAAGCCTAACAGCGCACCCGCTGCCACCACGACCATGGCGTAATGCGAATCCCATTTGGTGAGAAACCAAGAAAGTACGTCCACAAACACCGCGAACATCGGTGAAACCACCAAAAAGCGTTTGAAATAGACGTTGACTTCAGATTGAACAAAGATAAAACCAATCATAAACAACAGCAAGCTGATACCAAACAAATGAATATGTGACAGCTTTAACAAACTCGCCATCGACATCCCCGTATCGACTTCAGCGTACTTGTGCAAGCCAGCATAGGTACTAAAATCGGGCAAATTCATCCCTGATTCTTTGGTATGACACGCCAAGCAACCTTTATCCAAAATGGGTTTGATGTCAGGCGCGTAGTGTTCTTCTTCCGCGCCATCTTTGAGCCAAGCCACCATCACACCGCGATCCTCGTCGCTGATATTGCCTGCCATTGACCCCCGAATTGCCGCTTCTAGGCGTGTGCCGCTGCGGTTGCCGTAATAACTATTGGCAACGTCGGTAATCGACAAACCAGGCTTGCCGTCATTGTTGACATGTGTGACAAACAGATAAGCGGTTGCCATCAAATAACCCAGCCCCACCAACAGTAAGAAGCAGGTATAGAGCAGCTTTTCACTAACAGTGCAGTGATAAAAACGTTTTGCAGCCATGAGATTTCCTTTAAGTAGTTACGTAAAAATTGAGTGATTGGTCGTTAGTTGTTAGCTTTTAGTCGTTAGTTTTTAGTTGTCAGGGTGAGAATATCCACATAAATACATTGCAAATACTTGCTGATGCACTTACCCATCCTAGCAACTAACGACTAACTAAAACGGGGGTACTTTAAAACTCCAAGGGGTCAATGTCCAGTGAACAATGGAGTTTGGCGGCGGGGAGTGCGGACAAAGCAGGCTGCCACGCCCGTAAAAACTGTTGCAGCACTTTGCGGCTATCGGCTTGAATCAACAATTGCCCGCGCAAATGGTTGGCACGACGCGGCAAGGCAGCGGGAACCACGCCCAACACATCCACCGCATGATTTAACGCCATGGCTGCTGCGCGCGCTTGATTGAGATAGTCATAAACCGCCTCTTCAACCAAGCCCTCGGCACGCAACATGGCTTGATACCTAAACGGCGGAAAGCCTGCCAGCCGTCGTTCCGCCAGCTGCGATGCAGCCCAACTCACAAAATCATGCGTTTGCAGGGCATGAAACAAAGGATGATCAGGGAAAGCCGTTTGAATCAACACTTCCCCCGCCTTGTCCGCCCGCCCAGCCCTGCCCGCCACTTGCACCAATTGCGCGAATAACTTTTCCGCAGCCCGAAAGTCGCTGCTATACAACGCGCTATCAGGATTCAGCACGCCCACCAAAGTCAAGGCAGGGAAATCGTGTCCCTTCGCCAACATTTGCGTGCCGACCAAAATATCGACTTCATTGGCGTGAATTTGCGCGCGCATGGTTTGCCAAGCGCGTTTGTTTTGGGTGCTATCTCTGTCCACCCGCAAAATCCGTGCAGCAGGAAAACGCGTTTGCAACACCTGCTCCACGCGCTGCGTGCCACTGCCAATCGGTTGTAAATCGGCTTCGCCGCAATCAGGACAGCGCATCGGCACGCGCATATGCCACCCACAATGATGACAGCGCAATCGTTTGGTGTCCAAATGCAGCACCATTTTGCCCGCACAATGCGGACAACCTGACAGCCAGCCACAGCCCCCGCACATCAACACAGGCGCGTAGCCCCGTCGATTGATAAACAGCAAACTTTGTTCTTGCCGTGCGATACGTTGCTCAATGGCGGCGAGTAGCTTTTCGCTAATCCCCTCCACCATGCGATTTTGTTTGGGATGAATGCAGCGCACCACAGGCAAGCTCGCTGCCGCCGAAGCGCGCGCTGTGAGTTGCAACATCTGATAACGCCCCGTTTGTGCGTTGTGATAAGTCTCAAAAGACGGCGTTGCCGACCCTAGCACAATGGGAATGCCACATTGATTAGCACGAAAGATCGCCACATCCCGCGCCGAATAGCGCAAAAAATCTTGTTGTTTAAACGAGCTGTCGTGTTCTTCATCCACCAAAATGAGAGCCAATTTGGGTAATTCCGCAAACACCGACAACCGCGTGCCTAACACAATCTGCGCCGTGCCTGCTTGTGCCTGTTGCCAATTATCCAGCCGCGCCGCATCACTCAGTCCGCTATGCAAGCTCACCAGTGCCGCATCAGGAAAACGCTGCTGAAAATAATGTTCCAACTGGGGGGTGAGATTGATTTCAGGCACCAGCAACAACACCTGCCCGCCCCGCTGCAAAATATGCTGCATCAGATGCACATACACCTCGGTCTTGCCACTACCCGTGATGCCATGCAACAGAAAACAACGATAACCCTCGCTGTCGGTGACGGCGTTGACCACGCGTTGTTGCTCTGGGGTCAAAGTGTGAATCGCACGAAACACGTGCGGGATCACATTATTCACTGCGATAAGCTCATCCGCAGGTGTGAAACGCTCAATCCAATTTTCGGCTTCTAATGCTTTCACTTGCGCGCTGGCAGTCGCTGACAATCTTTTCAATACCGTCAAGGCACAAGGCTGTTCCGCCAAGTGCGTCAAAATACGTCGTTGCACGGCTTTGCGTTTCGGGAAATCCGCCCTCTCCCACGCCGCGCCGCGCTCGGTCAACCGAAACCACTCAGGCACTTTTCGCGTCAAGGGTTTACCTGAGCGCAAAGGGGCGGGCAACGCCGCCATCACCGTCTGGCCGATAGGATAGTGATAGTAGTCACTACAAAATTGCAACAACGCCAGCAGTTCGGACGACAACGGCGCGCTATCCGCCAGCACCTGAGACACAGGCTTGATCCGTTCAGGTGCTAATGTCGAGGTGTCCCCACATGCCATCACCACGCCGACGAGTTGCCGAGAACCAAAAGGCACGATCACCCGCTGCCCGACGGCGACCTCACCCGCCACGCTGTAATCAAACAGCCTAGCCAGCGGAACATCGAGGGCAACACGGAGGATGGACATGGTGAACGACGGCATAAAAGTGCGATTATCGCAGCAAACGAACAAAAATTCCCTGAATGGTAGCAGGAGCTTCCAGCTCCCGTTTTATTCTAAGTGGTAGCGGGGAGCTTCCAGCTCCCGTATTGCATACGGGCTACGAATGGTTATCTCTCTAAAGCGTTAAAAAGCGGCAGCGTGGATAAATTGCGTACATCCAACTGAATATATTGCAAAAAATGCCCAATACGCTGCACTTACCCCTGGTTATGTGTGGTAAAAAAACAACATATATGTGAAAGTTTTGTTAAAAAGTCATGACGTAGCTTGCTTGCCGCCGCGCTATCTGGATAATCGCTTGCTAATTCTCCACGGGGAATTGTTTGAAACATGACAACAACCGTTGTTATCTGATTAACTGATATTTTAAGGAATAAATATGCAAAAGAAAATTATCGCACTGGCTGTAGCTTCTGCTTTGGTCGCACCCGCAGCATTCGCTGATACCAGCAATGTTAATGTTTACGGCGTAGCGAACGTGTCTTATGACTTTGTTACGACTAAAAATACTGCTGGCGCAGGCGTTTCTACAGGTAAAGTATCCAGCAATACATCCCGTATTGGCTTGAAAGGTTCTGAAGATCTGGGCGATGGTTTGTCCGCTGTTTGGCAAGTTGAATCGCAAATTAACATTGACAATGCTGGCACCCAAGCTAACGGCGGTCTTGCAGGTACAGCGGCCAATGGCGGTGCAGTTGTTGGTCAAGCTAACTTCGGCACAACTAATGGCAACGTTGGCAACACATTAGGCAATCGCAACACCTTCGCTGGCCTGTCCAGTGCAACATTGGGTACAGTGATCATGGGTCGTCATGACACACCATACAATATCTCCACACGCAAGTTTGACGTATTTGGTGATGGTATCGCCGATAACCGTTCTTTAATGGGTGGTAATGGTGGTACAGCCGTTGCGGCATTTGATGGTCGTCAACCTGACGTGATTGCTTACATCAGCCCAGCTATCTCTGGCTTTACTGGCGCAATTGCTTACCTGAATTTGGCTGAAGCAGCTAACGTTGGTACTCAATCTAAAGTAAGTGCATGGTCTATGGCAGGTATGTACAGCATGGACGCTTTCTACGGCTCTTTGGCTTATGAAGTACATAATGCAGGTACGGGCACATTAGCTGCCGCAGTAGGTCCTTTTCCTGCAGGTACTGCTATTGCAGCTGCGATTAAAGAGTCCGCTGTTAAATTCGGCTTTGGCTACACACAAGACGCAATCAATGTGAATCTTGCTTACGAAAAAACCAGCGACAACGGTGGTGCAGCAGGTGTTAATTTGATAGGCCACAGCGCGTACTACCTGTCTGGCAAATACAGCTTTGGCAATGACGCAATCAAGGCGGCTTACACTAAAGTGGGCAACTTGGGTGCAACAGTAGCGAGCGGTGCAAGCCAATTCTCCTTGGGTTATGACCACAGTTTGAGCAAACGCACCACGGTTTACGCGCTGTACACCACATTGAAGAGCGATGCGAATGCAAACTACGGCTTTTCTGGTACAAGTACAGGTTCTGCAAACACTGCGATTGGCTTGGGCAA
The DNA here is from genome assembly GCA_049276435.1 of Gallionella sp. Classification (GTDB taxonomy): domain Bacteria; phylum Pseudomonadota; class Gammaproteobacteria; order Burkholderiales; family Gallionellaceae; genus Gallionella. The sequence goes on from JBASWK010000132.1 coordinate 38,797, forward strand.
TGCTCCTTCCGCAATGTCTTTCGGCATGAAACACACTTTCTAATCTAACGTAGGTCGAGATTTATCCCGACAGGACGCGGCGCAAGCTCAAATTTTGTCAGGTTAAACCCCGACCTACACCAGATAAAAGTTAAAAACGGGACGCTCACGCGTCCCGTTTTTTATGGGATTGATTATAATTCCCCAGTAGGGTGCGCCGTGCGCACCGTTCATTTCGTGCCACGTGCGCACGGCGCACCTTGCAAAGTGCCGTAGGTGCGAATTCATTCGCACGCTTTTTTGCTTTTTCCCATCACCTCAAAAACGTGCGAATAAATTCGTACCCACGGTTATGTTTTGGATTTTTGGAGATGCCCTATAATGCCCATTCTTTTTAAGGAGCGAACACCATGCCAACCATCAGTATGTTTTATGGCATCATCATTCAGATGTTTTGGGATGAACATGCCCCGCCGCACTTTCATGCGAGTTACGCTGAATACAAAGCGGTGATTGAAATCAAGACCTTGAAAATCATTGAGGGCGAATTGCCCCGACGGGCTGCACAGTTGGTGCTGGATTGGGCGGAGCTGCATCAAGCTGAATTATTGGCTGACTGGGATTTGTGTCAAGATAATCGCCATCCCGATGCGATTGCCCCTTTAAAGTGAGTTCACCATGTATTGGGATGTTTTAAAAGTGTGTCCTGTTGCGCCAAGAACGTTGGAAATTGTTTTCGCTGACGGGCTGACAGGCACGATATTGATTGACATTTCTTTTTGTACAGGTGTGTTCGAGGTGTTGCAAGATGACCATCGGGTGAGTTTGGCATATATCGAAAATGGCGTGGTTTCTTGGCAGGGCGGACTTGATCTTGCGCCTGACACCATGTACCGAGAAATCAAAAAAAGTGCGGTGCGTCATTATGTGATTAGGGCGAGATTTAAGGCGTTATCTCATGGATGATTTAAAATTTGAACCTGTTGCGCATGACCATCTGGCTTTTTTGGAGAATGCGCGTCAACGCAAAGGCTTCCAAGCTGCCTACGACGCGCTGGAAATTGAATACGCGCTGGCGAATGAAATGTTGACCGCACGCACGCGTGCAGGGTTGACGCAACATGCCGTCGCTGATCGCATGGGGACAACCAAAAGTGCAATTTCTCGATTGGAATCCGCAGGTAAACACGCCCCCTCGTTGGCATCATTGAAAAAATACGCCGCCGCAGTGGGGTGTAAGTTGGAGGTGAAGTTTGTGCCTGCGTAGCGACGTAGGATGTGCCGACAGGCGCATCTGATTAGCCCATCCAGCAAAAAAGATGCGCCTGTCGGCACATCCTACCTTGCTTACCAACTGGTCATTGTTTATACCCATCGCCTTTGAAAAACGGGTGTAACGCAACCAACTGCCTGCCGTAGGTGCGACACAAGGTTTTAAAGTTGAATGGGTATAGTATTCATTTCTAAACTGGCACGAACACCACGGGACTCATTCCAAAAAATTTTCCTAATTTACCAGCCAACGTTGCACTAATTTTGCGTTTTCCTGCCAAGATAGCCGACAGATTGCTTTGTGGCACAATAGCTGCCAAGTCTTCTTGCTTCAATCCTCGCGCATCCATTAAAAAACGCAAGGTATCTCTAGGTGAACTGGGTTCAATCGCATCGTGTGCCTGCTCATATCGGGATACAATGTCGCCAACCAAATTAAGTAAACCATGCAGCGGATGATCTTCATCATCGCCCGTCGCATCCAACAAAGAATTCATGAACGCGACCATTCGATCATAGCCCTCCTCGTTTTGAATAGGACGAAGATGCGCCATTTCATCAAATGCTTGCCAAGAAGTTTGAATGGCTGGAATATCAAACTGAGTTTGTGTCGTGCGCATTATTAGCCTTTACCTTTCTGATAGCGTTTGTTCCAGTTGTCGTATTCCCTGTGCGTCATCACCTTGTGTACAAAGACTTTTTTGAACCTGTATCGGACGATAACCACTAAGCGATAGTTGTTCCCACCCACATCAAAAACGGTATAGGGAGACACATAGTCGGCGGTGTTAAAAAATTCACGGACATGGTTAAAATCCATAAATTCAGTATGTTCTACGACGGTATGCCACGCCCGCAATACCTTTTCAGCTTCGGGGTGTTTCTGCCAGAATTCGCGAAGCATTTTGATAGAGATGATGTGCATGTGCTGATTATATCAAAATGATATGTGCGACGAATAGTAAATTCGCACCTACGAAAACTGTGGGTAGCAAAGTACCCTTATTGATTGCCAAGCCAATTTGTTGTTGCTACAATAAGCGCATGAAACTCTCCTACGATCCCATCAAAAGTGTGCTGAACCAAGCCAAGCATGGTTTTTCGTTGGCGATGGCGGCTGATTTTAACTGGGAAACCGCATTGGTTTGGACAGATAGTCGAAAAGATTATGGGGAACTGCGCCAATCTGCTTTGGTGATGTGGGAGGGGCGGTTGTATTTTGTGGCTTTTGTTTATCGCGCCGATGAACGGCGCATCATTAGCTTGCGTAAGGCAAATGTTCGAGAGGTGAAATACTATGTTTCTGAAAACTAAATCTGGGCGACTGGTTGAGTTGCCCACCCCCGAAGAGGATGCGATCATTACGGCGGCGGCAATGTCTGACCCTGATGCGTTGCCCTTGACCGATGCCGAATGGGCTGACATTAAACCAACCTTGCGCCGTGGTCGTCCTGTTGCGACTCATCCCAAAATACATACGGGACTGCGCTTGGATGCTGATGTGCTGCTTGCTTTCAAAACAGGCGGGCGGGGCTGGCAAACACGCATCAATGATGCCCTGAAAGAGTGGCTGAAAACCCATCCAACGAGCGTTGCATAAGCGGTTTTCTTGTCCGCTGCGATAACAGATGCGATTGCACCTTTAAAGCCCAGTGGGTAGGGTGGATAAGCTGCGCGCATCCACCTGATTTACAATGAAAATGGTGGATGCGCTTTCGCTTATCTACCCTACGGAGACGTAGTGTAAGAGTGAACCGTTAAGCGTATTTGCTTTTTCTGCTCGTCCGCATTACATTGCGCATCGTTCAATTTCTTAAGCGGGCAAGCCATGAATCTTTCTATTTCAATCAATTTTTCACAACTCAAAGCCATCATCGCTCAATGTGATTTAAATGAAAAACTAGAACTATTCGGGCAGTTGGAAAAAGATACTTTTCCTGTGCGATTTAAGCAGTTTTTAAATCAAGTTAAAAACGATGCGCTAAGTTTGGAGGAAATTACAGCGGAGGTCGAAACCGTCAGAGCAGCGAACTACCATGCGCGCTGATACGCTGCGAGTGGTGATTGATACCAACATTTGGATTAGCTTTTTGATTGGAAAGTCGCTCACAGGTTTGAGCGAGGCAATTATTCAAGATCGGTAACTACTCAGCTCCCCCTTTGCTTTAATCGCGCAAATCACGTACAGTTTGCCACATGACTTCAATACCCGACCTCAATTTACTCAGCCATGCCGAAAAGGACGAGCTTATTCGTAGCTTGT
>JBASWK010000133.1:0-14226 GCA_049276435.1 Gallionella sp.
ATACCAATAAAAACAAAAAGATAGCGTTGATTTGTTTTTCACCCGTTCGGTGACTACCTGTACAATGCAACCTATTGATTTTTCTCCGCGTTCTCCGCGTCTTTCGCGTGAGACTGCTTTTTCTAGGATGAAAAAGCGATGCCATATATCGCGACAAAACCCACCAATGGGCGCATAAACGAACGCCCAAAATCAGACACCTTGTCATAAAGCCAAGTCGTCGGACAGTTCACCCACCATTTACCGCTATTTGCACATTTGAAGGAGCTTTCCAACCAATTTAAGTCTTTTACATTTAGCTGTTCAATCACTTGCAAACGCTTGGCGCGCAACTCCATCGCATTAAAGCTCAAGGCTTGGTCAATTTGCCCGTGCTGTTCGGATAAGTGTTTGAGAAACGCGATATTTTTAATTGCCTCTTCGCTAAAGTCGTTCTTTGTAAAATGCGTATCATCGGAAAACTCTAGTCGCGTGCTTCCTATGTCAACACCACGAAACGAGGGAATTTCTGCGTTTTCTCCTGTAAATTTTGCACCTTCAAAATGTCCCACGTTTACAAGCATGGCACTTTCAAAATCAGTTTTGCCATTAAATTTTGAATTCCGAAAATCAATTTTATGGAGAAATTCAGCTTTTAAAAAACATACTGATATTCTGAAATTTGCCTCCTCAAATTCTGCGTTTCCTGAAAATTTGGTCTCGCTAAAATATGCATTACCTACCAATGTGACACATCTAAAGCACGCTTCAACTGCGAAGGTGGTCCCGATAAATTCAGCTGCGCCTAAAGTAGCTCTGCCGAAATTCGCACCGCATGAAAAAATAGCTCCACTAAATAACGCAAAATCTGCGAAGGCGGTTGCGCTAAAGTCAGCATATCCTGTAAAGATTGTTATGCGAAAGTACGCTTTGCTTGAAAACTGGGCTTCACAAAAGTCCATATACTCTTCGAAAGTTGCCCCATCAAAGTATGCAAAACCTAAAATATAAATTGACGCAAACGAGCCCCCTATGAAGTTCGCTCCGCTAAAGTCCACATTACCATCGAAAATAGCTTCGCTAAAGTCCACATAACCTTTAAAAGTTGCTTTGCTAAATGAAACATCATTTAGAAATATACAATTTTGGCATCTAACATCAAATTTAAAAATGTGCCCCGCAAAATCAAGGCAATGACTTTGTTGCTGGGCATAGAGCCCCATTTCTTCTGTACTACCATCATCAAAAGTGCACAGCACCCTAAAGTTTGCTTTAAGTTTATTTTGCTCCGCCAAGTGCTGCCAACTTTCCTGCCACGCCAAAAACGCCACCGCACCTGCTTCAAAATTCTCCAAACATTCCGCCTGCCATTTTTCCCGCGTGTATGTGCCATCATATCCATAGCCTGTTTTATCTAAATGCAGAATTTCAACATTAACAACTTTTTTGGCGGGGGTTTTGGGCGTGGTCATAGCGTGGGCGGATGGATGATTAAAACGTGAGCCGCATTATATGCGTTGCCTCTTGTGGGGTGCGTAAAGCCTATCGCGTTTATTATCAGCGCGTGGGGGGCAAAGACGACAGGGTTGGACAGGCAACAAAAAACCCGCCCTCTTTGCGAAAGGGCGGGTTTTAGGTGCTGAATATGATGGCGGAGGGCGTGAGATTCGAACTCACGAAGGGCGCAAACCCTTGCCAGTTTTCAAGACTGGTGCATTCAACCGCTCTGCCAGCCCTCCGAGGGTGCGCATTCTGACGGAGAAGTCGGGAAATGTCTATGCGTTTGTGCAATATGAATACGAATTTATCAATTTGACGGGCACTTTGTCAGTCTAAACATGGTTTAGGCTCAACATGAGAACCTTCATCAGCGTTGATGTCATTCCCCGCACAATCCCCCATCGGTCATTTTGAGCCTTGCTGCTTATCCGCCTATCTGCGTGGATGTGGCTAAAACAAAAAGCTATACGACACAGCGTAAACATTGATGAGCTGATTGCCTGATTCGCCACCAATGGGCGCGTTGACGAAACTCGACGCAACGCCCGTGCGTACTTGTATCCATTCCGCCTTAATTTTGCTATTTTTATTCAAAGCATAAGATGTACCTATGATCCAAGAATGCTGGTCATACACCGCAATGACATCTGCAATGGCGCGTTGCCCTGCGTTTATGCCTGCCACCAAGGCAGGGGGAACGAGAGGCGAGACCGCCGCAACCCGCGCGGTGTTTACCGCAGAATAGGTGGCTGTATTGCGCGTGCGAATTTGAGCATAGGTGATATACGGTGTCCATGCGCCCACATTTTTCACCAACGATAAATAGAGGCTATCGCCATCAGGATCGGTTTCTGCACCTTTGGAGCGGGTACGGGCAAACTCTCCCACCGTCCTAAAGCTATCTCCCCACGCAATATCCGCGCCCAAATTGAGCATATTCATGGTCATTTTTAAACTGCGCAAGGGCGCGGGATAGCGTAACGGGGTCAATGACAGCACTTGTGCCGAGGCATTGCCGACTAAACCTGTGGTCGCAGGGTTGAGCGGGACGGGGTTCAAGGTTTGCGGCACCCCTTGTCCATCCGACATTTTCAGTCCCGCTTGATGTAGCCCTACGCGGTAAGTATCCTCGTTGCGGTGCAACGTGAGCAATAGCCCTTTTGAATCTGCTGTCATCGGATACCAAATGGGCGTAGCCGCGTCCCGTTGATAAAAACGCCAATTGGTATTGGCGGTACCCCAATAGCCATCTAAATTTAACTCATGCTCGCCCACAGCCCATGTTTTGACAAAAGACGCGCCCGTAAAATTCAAGGCGGGCGTGAGCGAATAGACTTCAATGGGCAATTGCGCTGCTGAATACACCGCATCGACATCCATGTTTTCAGAGTTCATATACAGAGGCACGCGCAATTTGCCTGCCCGAATCAACAGATCATTGCTGGGGCGATAGGATAAAAATACCCACGGCAGCGTAGCTTGCCAACTTTGATCATTGGATAGTGAGGGCGATAATTTAGCCTGCACCGTCGCCCCCCATTGTGTGTTGAATTGCGCGTCCATCTGCCCAAGCAGTACGGTATCGCGCTTAAACGTCCCTGTTTTATTGACAAAGCGTTGGTAGTTGTAGGGTTGGTCAGACTGCGCATAACCCACGGTACCAAATCCCGAAAATGAAAAATCCGCTGCCCACACGGATTGACATACCAATGTTGCACCCCACGCCATCCAGCCCAGATACTTTTTCATCACGCCCCCTGTTTTAGTTTTGATACTTGTTAGTACTGCCTAAAATAGCCCACCTTGCAAAGTAGGTGAGGAAAAGTACACACAATCAGCTCTTCCTCACGCAAGACAATGTCGATGATTCTGCCCCTGTGCCGACTTTGATCTGGGGCAAAATCTAGATCAACGCATTACCTTTAAGCTACGAATCAAATTGCAGGAGCGGGTTTCTTTTTGGGTTTTTTCTCTTCTTTGTTTTTACGTTGCTGTCCTTTTGCCATGATCATTCTCCTTTGTGGTTGAGGGCATATAATAATACGAACTGAGCAAGGGAAGGGGGAAAAACAAAAATTATATATGTAAATTATCTAGCTTCAATTGTGTTGGTGATTAACGCTGGCAATGCTCAATTCAAAATTGATGTACCAATACGCCGCAGGTCGGGTTTTAGCTCAATATGGCGTGAAAGTCGGGACCTATGCGATGGTGTCGTAGCCCGTATGCAATACGGGGTTGGTGTGCAGACAGGGGATTCCCGTATTGCATACGGGCTACGGTTGGCGTGCGCTCTCACACCATTCCGTAAGGGTTCGCTGCACGCGCCCAAGGGCGGATGCAATCCGCCCTTACGCCCTCAACATTAGATACGCGCCAATACGTTAGCTAGGTATGCGCACGCGGCAAGCAATAAACCTAGAAAAATCAGTCTCACGCGAAAAGCACTGCGAACATGGTGAAAAATCAATACGTTACACTGAACAGCTAGTCACCGAACGGGTGAAAAATAAATTAACGCTATCTGTTTGTTTTTATTTGAATATTTGCGTCTTGGCGCGATCAAATGAGGTTTTTAGTTAATGGAATGTGATAACGAAAGACCTGCCCCCTTTTCGCGCTTGGCTGCCTCACTGCAAGTGAATGGTTTGAGTGGTCAACCCATCACCGACGGTGAAGACTGACTTTGCATAACTGGGTGAACCGAACATGCTACGAGCATCATTAGAGAAGCCGTACAACTCTGTCGGCTTACCTACGAAGTTCTTGTCTATCTTGCCATTCTTGTTGCTATCCAAGAAAGCCGCGATGGCATAGTTTCCTTTGGGAAGGTTGGGAATATATAAAGTCGTGCTGTCGCCTGATGCTTCTATTTTGATTTCTTGAATGAATCTGTCAGTCTCGAAACTTTCTTTAGTATCAAAGAGCGCAACCATCAAGGTCTGCCCTTTCATGCTCTTTGCCTTGAATTCCAGTTTGAGGTCACCCGCCTGTGCGGCGAATGACATGAGTAGCCCGATGAATACTGCTGAATATCTCATGATGCCTCCTGTGTTGTTGATAGGATGCACTCTAGAGGCGGTGCGGGGGAAGGGCTAGCGTAAAGCGACGAAACGCAGAAAACGAGGCGTGAGCTGCTTTCGCACCTCATGAATCGCCCCATACTCCGACGCAAGTCCCGAATGCAACACCCCCGCGCTGCAAAGCGCGGGGGTTCGGATAGCGCATTGATTCATGCTGCTTATGACGGTTTTAGCACCATCCAATATAGGTTCAGCAAAGGCAGCAAAGTCGCCAAGGTACCCCAAATGTTCCAGCGTTTACACAAGCCCCAATACGCTGGCGGTATATTGCCGCTGATGGCGAATTCGCGTGCCATGCGCTCTTGACGCATCTGGGTAGGAATCAGGATCGCTGCCCAGATCACGCCAGAAGCGGTGAACAACCACAGCCCCCATGACAGCCAGTTGATCTGCAACACATCCATGCCGTGCAATGCCGCATTGCCCCACCCTGCCGTGAACAGGATTGCCGCACCACCCGCAGTGAACACATAATCGGTGAGGGTGACCTGACGCTGCGCAAAGGCGATGACCTGCGGATTGCGCGTGCGGTCGGCCATGAACTTCCACCAGCCCGTCACAATAATGTTGCCCATGAAGATCATCACACCAAACAAGTGCAATGTTTTCAACCAGAGATAGCTATCGTCCAAAATTTTCTCCCTAATGAAATGAATATCAAGCACACGGGGTGAACACCGCGCCGCTCTATCCAGTTCTGATTAAACGTTGCTTCAGGGCGTTGTGGAAGCGAATTGTGATGAAACGTAGAAAACGAGGAGTGAACTGCTTTGTTGTTCGTCATTCCTGCGAGGGCTGTGGTGAATTTCGCTGTGTAGGATGGTGGTAAGCGAAGCGAACCCTGGCCTACGTAACTGCAAGATGTTTGAAGCAAACCCAACCCAACCTCCCCTTTTCAGGCATAGGTATCTACACAAGTTAGGGCGATAAGTAGGGTGGATAAGCTGCGCGCATCCACCTGAATTTACAAGAAAATGGCGGATGCGCTATCGCTTATCCACCCTACGCGATGTGTCGTAGGTCGGGTTGAGTACATCAATTTTGGATTGATTAACGCTTTCTCAACGGAGCCAATAACGGGGAAAGTCCATTGTGATCCAGTTCTTGCATCAACGCTAACAACTGCCCAAGCTCGCCCGACGGAAAGCCTTTGCGGGCAAACCAGTTCAGATAATCACCAGGTAAATCGGCAATCAGCCGTCCTTGGTATTTGCCGTAAGGCATCTCGCGCGTGACCAGAAGTTGCAGGTGTGGTGAATTCATTCGTGCTTAATCCGATTTTTGCTGGAGCCTAGCTTGTAAGTCGGCGAAGGGGTTGTGTGTTGCCGCAGCGACACCCTGCGCGTTTCGATTGCGCACGGCTTCATCCAGCACGCGGGCATGCTCGTTGTCGTGACAGTAAAGGCATAACAATTCCCAATTACTGCCATCAGGTGGATTATTGTCGTGATTGTGGTCTTTATGGTGGACGGTCAGTTCGCGCAGGCGCACGCCTGCAAATTCACGACCACAGCGTCCGCATAACCACGGAAATAATTTAAGCGCGCGTTCACGATAGCCAAGTTCGCGTACTTCCCGCTGATGACGTGCGTCAGCGACAACACGGTCAAGGCGGGCAAGATTTGGGGTGGGGTGCTTAGACATAAGGGGTTGCGTACAAATAATTGGGTATTGAGTTGTTAGTTGTTAGTCGCTAGTTTAATGGAGCAAATCTGTCAGAAACTATATTTTTTACAATATATTCAAATAGATAATAAAAAATTTTCACTCCGAAAACTAAAAACTAACGACTAGAAACTAACAACTAAATACCCAATTACTTGTACATAACACCTTAACAGGTCAGGTGGCGGGCGAGGGGATGAACTATAACAGCTCACCCCACGCCCAAACGACCCACTTTGCCTGCGATTTGGCTTAAGTGTGGGCGATTATGTCGGCTTTCCTTCAACATCAAATGTCAACATTGTCACTTCACCGTCGATGTCGGTTATTTCGGCTGACTTTAATTTGCCGTTGTCGTGATACTGGTAACGATGCGAGAGTTCGATTTCACCGTAGGCGAGCTTGTCGAATCCCGTGATGCGATCCTGTTCATCAAAGTCGCCGCGAAAGTAGGTGTTACGATTTTCGACTTCATGGGCTACTAGCGCATTGACCAGCTTGAACGGTAGCTTAACGCCCGTGTAGGTGACGAAACATCGGCTGGCTTCCCGATTTTTATTTTGATCGGCACCCATCGCAATCAAGCACGCAATAAGGCTTTGATGAGCCGTTCTGAAAGTTGGTCAGCGGTAAATTGCGGCTCATTGGGCGGATACATATCGTCCTCAATAAAGTGGAATCCGTTCTCACTTGCTAAGGTGAGCAATTCGCGTACCTTTTGACAGGCGAGGAGCTTCGCTTTCAATTCGGCATCCACTCGTGCTTTATCGGAAAAATTCTTAATGTCTTTAATGGCCATGTTGTTCTCTGCTATCTCTATAAAAATTAGAAAAACATCGGAAAGATTCACCTCCCAATGTGCCAGATTGAATTGTCGTATTTTCAACCTGACGCATCTAATAGCAAATTTCATGCCTATCGTTTTGGTCTCACGCCCGCATTTCCACAAAATGCGCGTGTTGAACGTTCACCAAAGGAAGGGTGGGTGAGGACAGCACTACGCCATCCAGACTGAGTACACTCTCGCCTGCTGCGTTCGCCTCGCGTCGGGCAAGGGTGATGTGGCGCAGCGTTTGCCGATAGCGGTAGTGGATTTTGTAAGTCGTCCAGTGGCTAGGCATACGCGGGGTTAGACGTGAATGGCACTTACTTAAGCTCAAAACTCTTGATACGGCACGGATTATGGATAAAGAAATGACTAACATACCTTTTATGGAGAATGGAAAAACCGCATCCTAACAATAGATACGAGATTTTATCCTTCAATCTTATCATTTTAATGGGTATATTTTGAATCTCCAACTCCCTAAGCAGCAATTCTCATTTTGACTAAACAGAGGGTTTTTGTGGGTACGACAAATTCGTACATCACCCGAAAGGGCGAAAACCCAGCCTTATTCACAAGCAACGGTACGAATTTGTCGTACCCACGGTCAAAGTGAGAATTGCTGCTCTTATAAAACAGAAAATATAGCGTCAAGCTAACATCATGCCATCCATCCCGTTTGCTAAATGGTACTGCCAAATCGTTCGGGTGAACGTGGCTATATCCACAGCCAACACTTCCAGCCCATTCCACGATGTTCAGCGTTTGAGGTCACGATAAAAGTTTTCGTGTGAGGCTATGGCTTCGAGATAGACCAATTTCACGCCGTTATCGACCGTGTAGCCCAAGAGATAAAGCTGTCCTTGGCTGCGGAATTTATATACCAGCAGGCTGGCGAGGTCGCCTTTTTTGCGTTCGCCTAGGGTGGGTTGTTCGGCGACGGTTTCGACCGCCGCATCCACATCACTCGCCACATTATCTTGTAGCTTTTTGTATTGGCGAGAAAATCTGCGCGTTTGTAAAACGGTGTAGTTCATCATGCGCGGCTGCGTGGGACAAACGGTGTGGCTAGCTCGTGTGGTTCGCGCAAGGCGGCGAGGGCATCAACGACGAAGCTAATTGGCAAATCGGGGTTATCCAGCGCGGCACGTCCCACGCTCGCCCAATACTCAATTTGACCCGCGATGGTGCGGTGTTCTATTTGCGCCTCAGTTTTGGCTTGTTGGTATAAGGTATCTTCGATTCTGACGGGCATTCCCATGATGACGCTCCTATTGCTACAAAAGTAGCGCATTGTATCGTCAGTATGATGGGCGCGACAAGCCTGCGTATGCGATTCATTTGCAAGCAATCTTCGGTTCAATGCGCCGCATTGATTGACAGGCTGGCGCGGCAAGTTTTCAACAGTGCCTGTAAAATCAAAAGCGTGCGAATTTGTCGTACCTACGAAAACCCGCTACACGGGAATGACGCACCAATCAAATTTCTACGCCTTCTTCACAAACTCCGTTTTGAGCTGCATTGCGCCAATGCCGTCGATTTTGCAATCTATGTCGTGGTCACCATCGACCAGTCGGATGTTTTTGACTTTGGTGCCGACTTTGACGACGGCGGATGAGCCTTTGATTTTTAAGTCTTTAATCACCGTTACCGTATCGCCATCGACCAGCACATTGCCGAATGCGTCTTTAAAAACTTTGACTTGTTCGCTGGTGTCGGCGGCGGTTTTTAACCATTCATGGGCGCATTCTGGGCAGACAAAATTGTCGCCGTCTTCGTAGGTGTATTCGGAACTGCATTGAGGGCATTTAGGTAAATTGCTCATGGTTTTGCTTTCTATGGATTGTAGATATTGGTTTTTGAGTGGGGGTAGAAATTGTCGTGCTGATGCAGCTTTCAACCCCCATCCCAGCCTTCCCCCTCCTAGGGGGAAGGCGTTTACGTCTATTTTGCGGTTAAAGCCGCGCCCTGAAACACCACGCCGTCCCAACCAAACTGCATAAAGTTGCGGATATTTTGGTGGTCGGTGGCTTCGGGGTGTTGCAGCACATCGTCGCGGTAGTAGCTGCCAAAGCAGTGCAGGGTTTGTTGCGGGGTGAGTTGGTGCAATTTGGCAAAGGAAAACACTTTGCACGAGCCGTTGTTTTGCCCTGCGGCGTTGTCCAGTTCGCCGTTGCAAAAGGCAGTGGGGGTGAAATCATACTGCGTGTCGATGACGGCGATGGTGTCAGCGAAATTGACGCGGTCGGGCGCAGTGGCGAGGGTATGGAGCAAGTTTTGCATGATCATTGAATGGTCAGAAAGAACGTGGATTATACCGATATGCGGGGGTTGTTTTTTGGCTCGGAGGTAGAATTACTTGCTGGGTGTTGATTTTGCAAGTGGGAAGGTCGAAAACTTTGTGGCTTAATGATGTAAATGATGGGCGTGTATTGGGCAGTGTCGCTTGTATAATTGCCCTGTCTCGCAATCGCTGCGGGCAAACTTTGTGTCAACATAGATTAGGGGGTTATCATGTTATTGGAATTAGGTTCAACGGGGGATGATGTTAAACAATTTCAAAAACAACTCGGCTTGGTAGCGGATGGTATTTTTGGAGACGGCACGAACGCAGCTGTTAAGGCTTGGAAAGAAATCAACGAGTTGTACACCAGCGTGGTAAATGATGTAAAAGTTTTTGATGGAATTGTCAATGATGCAGCTTGGTTTTTCTTGACGAGCACCCCAGCGAGTCCCGCATCCGCAAATGATCCCGCCAGCTTGGACTTGTCTAAGTTGCAGGGGAAAATTCCTGATGCCGTTTTTAATCAACTACCTGATTGTGTAAGTAAATTCCAAATCAATACCCCCTTGCGTGTGGCGCACTTTCTCGCGCAGTGTGCACACGAGAGCGGTGGGTTCACGGTGACGCAAGAAAATCTCAATTATTCTGCGGGCGGATTGAGAAAAGTTTTTGGTAAATACTTCACCGACGATGGCATCGCAAACGCCTATGCCAATCAACCTCAAAAAATTGCGGCGCGGATTTATGGTGGTCGCATGGGGAATGGCGATGAAGCCAGTGGAGATGGTTGGAAATACCATGGTCGCGGCTATATTCAGTTGACTGGCAAGGATAACTACACCAAGTTTTCCAAAGACGCGGGTGTTGATTGTGTCAATGACCCAGACAGCGTGGCGACAACCTACGCTTTGTTGTCCGCCGCTTGGTTCTGGAACAGCAATTCGTTGAATAAAATAAATTTTAGCGGCACAAATGAAAACGCGGTGGTCGGTGTGACGCGCATCGTAAACGGCGGATACAACGTGCTGAAAGAGCGTACGGACTTTTTCAAAACCTTCTATCAATTACTTACATGAGCGCGCGTATCCTCTTTGTCGGCAGCATATTGATGGCGGCAAGTACGCCACTTTTTGCTGCGGGTTCACATTGCAGCACGACAGAAGAAACCGTGTTTTCCTGTCATCTGGGGCGCAAAGTCGTATCGGTTTGCGCTTCCAAAGCCTTAGACGCACAAAGTGGCTATGTGCAATATCGCTTTGGTGCACTCGGTAAATCTGAACTGATGTTTCCCAAAACTGATGTTGCACCGAAAACCGTGATTCAAGCCCGAACACTGATGTTTTCGGGTGGCGGCGGGGCGTATTTGCGTTTTAACCGTGGCGCAGTTTCGTATGTTGTCTATACCGCCATTGGCAAAGGTTGGGGTGTAAAAGACGGTGTTGCGGTTGAACGAAAAGGTAAAACTATCGCGCATTTTGACTGCAAAGATGTACCTGTCTCAGAGATGGGTGAGGCATTTTTCACCCGCGCAGGGCTGCCAGAAGATGCGCAGGAATTTGAACTCCCCTAAATCAGGACTGGGCAGGTTGATTTGAATGCCCATCTTCACCCTATGAGTATCTGCGCCATTATGTAGGGGGTTCGATCGTGTCCCCTGATTTTAACAATCTGACTTTATAGGAGAAAAAATGCGAATTTTGCATACAATGTTGCGAGTGGGGAATTTGGAACGCGCCTTGGCGTTTTATACCGAGGTGCTGGGGATGAAATTATTGCGGCAGCAGGATTATCCCGCAGGGCGATTTACCTTGGCGTTTGTGGGTTATGGCGACGAGCGCGAGGAAGCGGCGATTGAACTGACCCACAATTGGGACACGGAACAGTATGAATTAGGCACAGGCTTTGGGCATATCGCGCTGGAAGTGGATGACGCCGCAGCCTATTGCGATGCGGTGAAACAACGCGGCGGCGAGGTGGTGCGTGAAGCGGGACCAATGAAACACGGCACGACGGTGATTGCCTTTTTGCGTGATCCAGATGGCTATTTGATTGAGTTAATTCAGAAAAAATAAGCAGTGAAAAATGGCAGATTGCCTTGCGGCGAATCCATCTGACGAATCGAGATAAATCGGCAATAATGCACAACCTTGCAACAACAGGAACATGCTGATGAGCCCCACCGTATTTCGTGAACGCGGCTACCGTTTTTATTTTTTCTCGCGGGAAGAGTCGCGTATGCACGTCCATGTCGCGCACGCGGACGGGGAAGCTAAATTTTGGCTTGAGCCTATCATCGAACTCGCACAAAACTTTGACTTATCTGCCCAAGAGCTAAAAGAAGCCGCAAACCTTGTTCAATCGCATCAAGAGGAGATACGCCATGCTTGGCACACCCACTTCCCCCGTTGAAATCCAAGGCATTTCCAAACACGGATTTTGGTTATTGCTGGACGAAGCCGAAGAGCTATTCGTGCCATTCATCGCATTCCCATGGTTTCAACGCGCCTCAGTCGAACAAATTTTCCAAGTCCAACGCCCCCGCCCGCATCACCTGTACTGGGAAGCGTTGGATATAGACCTCGATGTTGAGTCGATTCGCTGTCCAGAAAAGTTTCCATTGGTGGCGAGGTAGTGGTTTGAAGTTTGGTAGGACGGGTTCGCGCAGCAACCCGCCAATTATGGGCAAGAATAGCGGATTACCTTGCGGTGAATCTGCCGAACCGTTTACGCTACCCGCATTTTTTGAATAAACCACTGGAGCATTGTTTATGTTTAGCAACCGTTTTCAGCGTCTGGTTGTACTGACAGCCCATGCCAAAATACGCATGGTTGAGCGAGACATCAGCGAATCCATGCTGTTGGAAGTGATAGACTCGGGCGACACACGCTACAAAGATGCCAGCCACTTGTGGGCATTCAAAGAATTTCCCGAACGACACGACAGTTGTGTGCCGTACTGGTGCTGGAAGATCGCGTGGTTGTCAAAACGGTCGTGCACCATTTTCTGTTTTATAGGAGGCTGTTATGCGCACAACCTATTTCGATGCAGACGATATTTTAGTCATTCGCCTGTCCGACAAACCCATCGTCCGCGAAGTCTCACAAAATTGGAACACCCACATCAGCTACGCCGAAGACGGCAGCGCGGTGGAAATTGTGCTGTTAGAAGCGCGGGCGAATGGCGTGTATCCGATGCAAATTGAATATGCGCAGGCGGCGTGAGGCGTGCTGCAAGTGGCTCAAGCGATCATTGACGTAGGTGCGGATTTATCCGCATGGTTTGGTGGTAGGGCGGGTTCGCGCAGCAACCCGCCGAATGAAGCTAAATTCAAAATTTAAAGGCTAAAAATGTCATCACTTACACCTACAGAACTCGCTTTAATTCAACCCGCAACGGAAATTGCACTAGCCCTGTTAAAACCAATCGCGCAGAAGGCATGGAAATGGGCAGATGGGGTTGCAGAAAGTGCAAAATTTGAACTAAGTTTTGGAGCATTTGATACTCACTTACAAAATGCCTATAAACGCCATTCGTACTTCACTTCACTGGTGTTTAAAAATGAACAGAAGAAGTTGCTCGAACATTATCTTCCGCTGACCTTATTGAAACATCCAGAAAATTCAGCTCAAGTAATAGATCAATTTCCACATGAGCTCATGTCAGCATATCGACGCTTGTTGATTGTAGATACCGCTGGCATGGGGAAATCAACAATTTCCAAGTATTTGTTCCTTACTTGCATTCGTGAAAAACCAGCCATTCCGATTCTTATTGAACTACGCAAATTATCAGACAAGGAAAGCGTATTAGACTTCATCGTCAAAAGCACATCAAATGTCGCGGGTGAAACATCGCGAGAATTGATCATCAAGCTCATTAGTTCGGGGCGTTTTCTGTTTTTGTTTGATGGATATGACGAAATATCGGAATCGAATAGAGCCGCTGTAACGGCGGATATAGCAAAATTTATAGCCGAAGCTCCCGACAATTGGTATGTCATGACTTCCCGCGATGAGGCCAGCTTATCTTCGTTCCCTGAATTTCAGCGTTTCACGATAAAACCTTTGGACAAAAATGAGGCGTATCAGCTTTTGCGGCTATATGACCAAGAAGCGCGATGCGTTGAAGATTTGATTGCAAAGTTAGAGGGAGGTGCATACGCAAATGTCCATGAGTTTTTAACCAACCCTTTGCTGACATCACTCCTATTCAAATCTTTTGAATTTAAACGCGCTGTTCCGATTCGCAAACACATATTTTATCGGCAAGTATTCGAGGCTTTATTTGAAACGCATGACTTAATGAAAGAGGATTACCAACGCGGTAAACGAAGTGGTCTGGACATTGACCAATTTGATGAGCTGCTTCGTTACCTTAGCTTTCTGACATACAAAAGCGGTAAATTTTCTTACAACAAAACCGAGTTACTGGCATTCATTGAAAAAACAAAAGAGCTGACAACGCACAAATTAATTTCTGCTTCTAACGTTATCCATGATCTGACACACAGCGTGCCTTTAATGGTTGAAGAGGGGAATGATATTAGATGGGTACATCGCTCCATGCAGGAATACTTCGCAGCACAATGGGTCTGCCGTGATAGCAAAGAAAAGCAAAAAGAACTATTCATCAAAATGTACAAGGACTTAAAGCATCAAAACTTGATTGCCCTTTGTGCAGATATTGATCCTTTGACATTCAAGAGAACAGTGCTTAAGGAAATTGCGATCAATTTGATAAATGAATATGAATCTAGCTATAACCCATCTTTAACATTCCCCCCACCAAAACCCACTGATTTCAGCCTTTGTTTTATTAAATACTGTTAATAATCAATGGTGGCATTTTAAAAAGCGTTTTGTTGTGCCATAATATTTTTCTTTTTCTG
>JBASWK010000134.1:0-14193 GCA_049276435.1 Gallionella sp.
TCCTCTCCATGCTCGAAATCATGCAAAATTACTCCCAAAATGAACTGGAGGCACTCAAAACATCCGCCATGAAATTCTTCGGCGGACTTGTGTAGATACCTATGCCTTGAAGGGGAGGGAGTTTGCCGATGATTTGGCTTAAGTAAGTGCCATTCACTCCTGAGCCGACGATATGCACAGCCCTTGCTATAATCCGTTCCTCATGGGCAACCTGCTCTAACACGGAATCTCGCCATGCCTCACGGAACGCTTTATTTACTGCCTTGCACCTTAGGCGATACGCCTGCGGCGCAGGTTTTACCGCAACAGGTGATAGACCTCGCCCGCACCTTGACCCATTTCGTGGTCGAACAACCTAAAACCGCACGGCAATTTTTGTCCGCACTCAAACCTGATCACCCGATTCAATCGCTGCATTTTGCCAGCCTCAACGAACACACCTTGGCAAAAGACCTAGACGAATTGTTGCAACCGCTGTTGGCGGGACACGATGTGGGGATTATTTCTGAAGCGGGCTGCCCTGGCATTGCCGATCCTGGTGCGGATTTAGTCGCGCTCGCCCATCACAAAGGCATACGCGTCATGCCACTGGTGGGGCCTTCCTCGATTTTGTTGGCGTTGATGGCATCAGGACTCAATGGGCAATGTTTCGCTTTTCACGGCTATGTCCCCATCGAAGAGGCTGAACGCAAAAAAACGCTACTCGCCTTGGAAGCGGAGTCCGCTAAACGCCATCAAACCCAGCTTTTTATCGAAACACCCTACCGCAACGACAAGCTGTTTCAAGCCTTACTCGCCCATTGCCGCCCCAACACACGCTTGTGCATCGCCACCGACATCACCTTGACCAGCGAACAAATCCACACGCACAGCATTGCACAATGGAAAAAGCTCCCACCCCCCGCGCTTAGTAAGCGTCCTAGCTTGTTTTTGTTGTTAGCGGGGAAAGGGTAAAATAAACACACATCCACCCACTGAAAGCACACCATGACCATCATTCGCCAACAGGACTTTATTGATAGCATCGCCGACGCGTTGCAGTTTATTTCGTATTACCATCCGCAAGATTTTATTCAGGCGATGGCGCGGGCATATCAATTGGAACAATCGCCTGCGGCAAAAGATGCGATCGCGCAAATTTTGACCAATTCTAAAATGTGCGCCGAAGGCAAGCGTCCGATTTGTCAGGATACGGGCATTGTGGTGGCGTTTGTGCGCGTGGGAATGAGCGTGCGCTGGGATGATGCCACGCTAGACATCGTGGACATGGTCAATGCGGGCGTGCGCAAGGGATACTTGCATCCTGACAACATTTTGCGCGCCTCCATCGTGTCCGACCCCGCAGGCAAACGCAAAAACACGGGCGACAATACGCCTGCGGTGGTGCATGTGGAGCTGGTACAAGGCGACAAAGTCGAGGTGCGCATTGCGGCAAAAGGCGGTGGCTCGGAAAATAAAGCCGCCATGGAAATGCTCAATCCGAATGACGACATCGTGGAATGGGTGCTAAAACGCGTACAGAAAATGGGCGCGGGCTGGTGTCCGCCAGGGATGTTGGGCATCGGTATTGGCGGTACCGCCGAAAAAGCGGTGTTGTTGGCGAAAGCAGCGTTGATGGAAGACATCGACATGATGGCGCTGAAAGCACGTGGCGCACAAAATCCGCTGGAAGCCTTGCGCATTGAATTATTCGATAAAATCAACGCACTGGGTATTGGTGCGCAAGGGCTGGGCGGATTAACTACCGTGATGGATGTGAAAATCTTGGATTACCCTACGCACGCCGCGTCCAAGCCTGTTGCGATTATTCCAAACTGCGCAGCGACGCGTCATATTCATTTTGAGCTTGACGGCACAGGGGTGGCGACCTTCACCCCGCCTAGCCCAGAAGATTATCCCGACGTGACTTGGCACGCCGCCAGCGATGCACGCAAAGTCAATTTGGGTACGATTACCCGTGCAGAAATCGCCACTTGGCAACCTGGGGACACGATTTTATTGAGCGGCAAATTGCTCACGGGACGGGATGCCGCGCATAAACGCATCTGCGATATACTGGCGCGCGGTGAGAAATTACCCGAAGGCGTGGATTTTAACGGTAGATTCATTTATTATGTCGGACCCGTTGACCCTGTACGCGACGAAGTAGTCGGTCCAGCAGGTCCCACCACCGCGACTCGCATGGACAGTTTCACCGAAACCATGTTGGCGGAAACAGGTTTGATGGGCATGATCGGCAAAGCAGAACGTGGCGACATCGCCATTGCCGCCATCCAGAAACACCAGTCGGTTTATTTAATCGCGGTGGGTGGCGCGGCTTACTTGGTTGCCAAAGCCATACGCAGTGCTAAAGTGGTTGCTTTTGCCGATTTGGGCATGGAAGCCATTTACGAATTTGAAGTTGAAAATATGCCTGTGACCGTGGCAGTGGATGCAAAAGGAAAATCCATTCACACTATCGGTCCCGCAGCATGGCGTGAACATATCCGTATCATGCCAAAAATTTAACCAAACGCTTGCTAGCGTTGAGTTGTATCGAATTGGCGGGTCTCCCCGCATTGTGAGGTAGTGAATCTGGTCAGGGTCGGAAGACAGCAGCCACAGCTACTTATCGCAAGTGCCGGGGGTAAGGCTCGCCTCCCTATTTTTGGGTCATGAGCGTCGTACTTTGAAAAAAATCATGGGGCTTTTGATCGCATTGCTGGTGAGCAACCATGCGATTGCGGTAGATGGACTGTCTGTCGAGTTGGGGCGCGGTTATGCAACCGATACCGCCCGCGTCGGCGCAATCTGGGACTTTAATCAAAGCTGGTTCACTGACGGAGATTGGCAAGTCACGGGGTTTTGGGAAGCGACAGCAGGAACATGGCGGGGTCATAGTAATACAGGTGGCAACCATATTATTACCGAATTAGGTCTTAGCCCTGTATTTCGTTTCCAAGAAAAACATCCCGTGGGAATTGCGCCCTACCTAGAAGGTGCTGTTGGCTTTCACTTAATTGACTTGACGTATATTTACAACAACCGCAAGTTTGGCAGCGCGTTCCAGTTTGGCGATCATCTTGGTTTCGGCGTTCGCTTCGGTGAAAAGCTGCAATTTGATTTAGGGTATCGCTTACAACACTTATCCAATGGTGGCATCAAACAACCGAACCAAGGCATTAACTTTAGCCAAATACACTTTTCCTACCATTTTTAAGCAGCCGTGAGCCTAAGCAATCTCATTTTTCGCGATCTCGTACTCATCCTCTTGAAATAAATGTCAACTACCACCGTTCTTGCGCGCAAATGGCGACCCAAAAATTTCGCACAACTCGCGGGACAAGAACACGTCGTTAAAGCCCTGAGCAACGCGCTCACCCAAAATCGCCTACATCACGCCTATTTGTTTACAGGCACACGGGGTGTAGGCAAAACCACGATCGCACGGATTTTTGCTAAGTCGCTTAATTGTGAAACGGGCATCACCGCAACGCCCTGCGGTATTTGTCGCGCCTGTACGGACATTGATAGTGGGCGTTTTGTCGATTTAATTGAGTTAGATGCGGCATCGAATACCCAAGTCGATAATATGCGCGAGCTGCTGGAAAGCGCGCTGTATGCCCCTAGCAATGCCCGCTTCAAGGTGTATATCATCGACGAAGTGCATATGCTGTCCAAGGCCGCCTTCAATGCCATGTTGAAGACACTGGAAGAACCGCCCGCACACGTTAAATTCATACTCGCCACCACCGATCCACAAAAAATCCCCGTGACGGTGTTATCACGTTGTTTGCAATTCAACCTCAAACAACTGCCGCCGCTGCTAATTGCGCGCCATCTGCAATATGTCTTAGAGCAAGAGCAAATTGACTTTGAAATGGGCGCGATCAACTTAGTTGCACGCGCCGCGCAAGGGAGTATGCGAGATGCGCTGAGCTTGATGGATCAAGCTATTGCCTTCTCCGATAGCCATGTCGCAGAAAGCGTGGTGCGCAGCATGTTGGGCGCGATAGACCAAAGCTATTTGTTTGAGCTGCTGGAACAACTACAGCAACAAAATGGCATGGGGCTGATGGCGATTGCCGACAATATGGCAACGCGCAGCGTTGCTTTTGAATCCGCACTGCAAGAGTTAGCCACGCTACTACATCGCATCGCCTTGGCGCAAACCGTGCCACAAGCGATTGCTGACGATGAACCAGAAAGAGCGCGTCTGCTGGACTTGGCGACGGCTTTTACCCCTGAAGACGTGCAACTGTATTACCAAATTACGATACATGGGCGGGCTGAAATCGAACTCGCCCCTGACGAGTATGCGGGCTTTACCATGACCTTGCTGCGGATGTTGGCGTTTGCACCTAGTAGCCGAGAAGGGGGAAGGGAGAAGGGAGAAGGGAATGGCGCGCGTGTTGTGCCGCCGATACCTGCCGCAGCACCCGTTCGTCGTGAGTCGGTTGCGCCATCCGCAGCACCCGTTTATCGTGAGCCTACCGCACCGATTGCCACACCCGCGCCCGCCCCTGCTGCCGCCCCCCAACCTCGCCTCAATAGCGACACTTTGCCCGACTGGGGGACGTTATTGGGGCAATTAAATATGCAAGGGATGGCGTTGCAGTTGGCGAAACATTGCGTATTAGACAGTTTTAGCAACGGACAGATGACCTTGTGTTTGGCAGAAGATTTTAAGCATTTACAAAGCAATAAACCCGCGATAGACCGATTGCAAACCACCTTGTCAGACCACTTGGGTCAAGTCATCAAGGTGCAAATTGTGCTAGGTAAGCCGCAGGTCGCCACGCCTGCCCACGTTGAAAATCAAGTCAAGCAGGCGATGCAACAACAGGCGAATGAGTCCATTGCACAAGATACTTTTGTGCGTGAGGCGCAAGCACAATTAGCAGCAAAAATTATTCCAGAATCCATAAAATCAATCAATTAGGAGTACACAGTATGATGAAGGGCGGATTAGGCGGCTTGATGAAACAAGCCCAACAAATGCAACAAAATATGCAAAAAGCACAAGCCGAATTAGCCACACTAGAAGTGGAGGGTCAAGCGAGTTCGGGCTTAGTGAAAGTGGTGATGACGTGCGCACATGAAGTACGTCGCGTGTCATTAGACGACAGCTTAATCGACCAAGAGGATAAAGAAACCTTAGAAGACCTGATCGTCATTGCCTTAAATGATGCGGTGAAAAAAGTCGCGGCGACCACTGAACAACGCATGAGCGGTTTTAGTGCAGGCATGAGTTTGCCACCAGGCATGAAGCTGCCTTTTTAGTTTATGGTCTCTTTTACCATCCTACGCTGCATCTTGATTCGACTAAACTGTAACGCCAAGCTCACCACGAAGTGAAAACACCTTCCTATCTCGAAGAAATGATTGCCGCGCTACGCTGCTTGCCTGGCGTAGGGCCGAAATCCGCGCAGCGCATGGCGTATCATCTATTGCAACGCGACAGGACAGGCGCGCAGCGTTTAGCACACGCATTGCTCAATGCTGCCACCAATATGCAGCATTGCCAACAGTGCAACAACTTCTCCGAGCAAACTATCTGCCCGTTGTGTGCCTCTCCCCATCGGGATGCGGCGTTATTGTGTGTGGTAGAAATGCCCGCTGATTTGATGATGATGGAACAAACGCAGTGCTATCGTGGCTTATACTTCGTGTTGATGGGGCGTTTATCCCCGTTAGATGGCATTGGCGCGAAGGAATTGCATTTCGATCGCTTACTAAAACGGGTTGAGACTCACCCTTGCGAAGTGATCCTCGCCACTAACTTTACCGTGGAAGGCGATGCCACCGCACATTATTTAGCCACATTACTGCAATCTCTTGGGATTAAAGTGTCACGCATTGCCCGTGGTCTGCCTGTCGGGGGCGAATTAGAACAAGTAGATGCAGGAACCTTAGCGCAGGCCGTGCTGGAAAGACGTGAGATCACATGATGATAGAAATAATTGACGACGCTGAACCCGTTGAGCAGGGCGAAAAAATACAAAAGGTATTGGCGCAAGCAGGATTCGGTTCTCGCCGTATGGTAGAGACTTGGATTACCGAAGGTCGCGTCAGCGTCAACAGCGTGCCTGCCACCTTGGGTATGCGCGTGGTACCAGGTGACTTGATTAAAGCCGAACGTCGCACCTTGCGTGTGGGTGAACGAGATAATCGTGTGCGGGTGCTGTTGTATCACAAGCCTGAAGGCGAAATTGTCAGCCGCGATGACCCCGACAATCGCGCCAGCGTATTTGATAAACTACCCAAGTTGCGCGGTCAAAAATGGACGGCGATTGGGCGATTGGATTTTAATACCAGTGGCTTGTTGATTTTCACCACCTCAGGTGAGTTAGCCAATCGCCTGATGCACCCCCGTTTTGAAGTAGAACGTGAATATGCCGTGCGTGTGCAAGGAAAATTAACCGAAGAACAACAAGCCCAAATGTTGGGCATCGGGATTGAATTGGAAGACGGACGCGTCACGTTCGACAAACTCACGGACGAAGGCGGCGAAGGCTTTAATCACTGGTATCGCGTGATGCTCAAAGAAGGGCGTAATCGCATTGTGCGTCGTACTTTTGCCGCACTCGGTTTAACGGTCAGTCGGCTGATGCGAGTCCGTTTTGGTCTGATCAATTTACCGCCACGACTCAAACGTGGCATGAGCGCCGAATTAGGCGAAGGGGAAATTGCGCAAGTATTGGATTGGGTAGGGATTAGTGCGGAAGAGTTGGCTGAAAAGCAAACCGCCACGCCTTATCCCGCTGCCATTGCCGCGCCGCGTAGCACCCATCGCCGCTCCCCGTTGCGTCGTCCGACGGGTACACCACACGCTAAACCCTTCGACAAAAATATGCGCCGCAAGAAAGTATAACTAGCATTAAATGCCAACAGCCTCTAAAATCTGCGCGCTTAAGCTTTGCCAAACAGAATAAATAGCTTTTTTCAATCAAATTAACCCCCTTCAATAGGTACGTGAATGGAAGCCCGTAGCAACAAAACAATTATGAGCAGTGTGTTCTTCTTGGATATTGTCGAATATTCCAAGGAGTCGGTTGTCGGACAAATTTCGTTAAAAGATAGATTTAACGAAATATTGGCTAACGCACTCAAAAACGTCCCTGATGCAGATCGTATTATTCTCGACACGGGCGATGGTGCCGCAGTCAGCTTTATTGGGGACATTGAAGAAGCACTCCATGCTGCTTTTAGCTTGCGTCAGGACTTACTGGCACAAGATGTCAGCGTAGAGCCGTTATTGCGGGTACGCATGGGGATCAATTTAGGTCCTGTACGACTGGTGCGCGACATTAACGGTCAACCCAATATTGTGGGCGATGGGATCAACGTCGCGCAACGTATCATGGCGTTCGCTGACATTAACCAAATCCTGCTTTCTCGCTCCTATTACGATGCTGTATCGCGCCTATCCCCGCAGTATGCAGGGATGTTCCGCTACAAAGGCTCGCACACGGATAAACACGTCCGCGAACACGAGGTCTATGCCATCTGCGTACCAGGTGAAGAAACCACACAAACAGCCGCCGTTCCGCCTGAATCCGTTGCGGTAGAAGCCGTACAAGTGACTGAAGCAGAAGTTGAACCCGCCGCGCGTAAAAGCAGCAAGATCCCTCTCTTTGTGGGTATCGCAGTCATACTCGCTGCCGTTGCAGGATGGCTTATCAGCTCCTCCACTGAACCCCCCCCACCGCCCGTCACGAATAATGCACTGACCAGTGCGGTTTTACCCACTTCCAGTGTGATGAACGCGTCTAGCGTATTGGCAACGCAACACAGTGCGGTTGTCCCAACCCCAAAAAATAAAAGGGTCTATACCCCCCCTGTCGATAGCGCGCAAACAGAAGTGCCGCCCCCTGCTGCCACCGTCCCTGGCGAAGGTCGCGTCACGATTGCCTGTAAAGAAGGTGTTCAAGTCTTTATTGACGGCACATCCAAAGGGAAAATTGGTTCGAGTCCGATGAGCGTGAGCCTACCTGCGGGCAGTCACTCGGTGATTGTCAATACAGGAACAGGGGTGGTGAATCAAAAAATTGACCTCGCGGCAGGAGAGTCCATTCGTATCAGCCCAGGGGCTTGTAACTAGCCCATATTGTAAATCGTGAAATTCATCCCACCCAACCGTTATGATTAGTCAGCTAGGACGCTATGAAGTAACAGATGAACTCGGTCAAGGCGCGATGGGGGTGGTCTATCGCGCGAAAGATCCCCTAATTGATCGCGTGGTGGCGATTAAAACCATCAATCTTAGCTTAGCTAAAGAAGAAAAAGATGAATACGAAGGGCGTTTCTATCAAGAAGCCCGTGCGGCAGGTCGGCTAAATCACCCGAATATTGTCACCATCTATGACGTGGGAAAAAGTGGGGACATTGCCTACATTGCCATGGAATTACTACAAGGTCGTGAATTACGCGACATCATGAACGACGGCACCCTAATCCCCGTCGATCAGGTATTGGACATCGCGGCACAAGTTGCCATGGGCTTAAATTACGCCCACGAACACGACATTGTGCACCGCGATGTCAAGCCATCCAATATCATGGTCATTCGGGATGGACACGTCAAAATCACCGATTTTGGTATAGCCCGCATGGCTTCTGCTGCCGTGCGTACCCAAACGGGCATGGTACTGGGTTCACCTAAATATATGTCGCCAGAGCAGGTGATGGGACGCACCATTGACGCGCGTTCCGACATTTTCTCGCTGGGGGTCATGATCTATGAGATGCTCACAGGGCAACCGCCTTTTAATGGCGACAATGTGAACACCATCATGTATCAAACCTTAAATGGCACGCCGCTACCGCCGAACGAGGTCAATCCCGCCGTACCCGAAATGCTGAACTTTATTCTGGTTAAAGCCTTAGCCAAAAGTTTAGAAGACCGTTATCAAAACGCAAAAGAGCTTGCGGACGATTTACGCGCATGCCGAGATACCTTGCCACGCACCCCCAAAAAGCTCAACACGACCGCTGGGGGCGAAAAACGACTCCCTCCAACCGTATCGGCGACAGGGCGCATCTGGACGGATGAAGAATCGTTTAAGACCGCCTCACAAGTGCGCATGTCACCTAGCTTTGATTCCACGGCGGCAACCATGCGCTTAGCGGCACTCACTAGCTCGGAAGAGGATGTCGATGAACTCTCTAAAACACTTAAAATAGCCCGTCCAACCCCAGAAGCCCCTAAACCCGCCCCGCAAAAAGTGGCTCCCCCCACTAAACCTATCGCCACACGCAACGCTAAAGTCATCACACCGCCGCCGCCCGTAGAAGCCCCCGTCAAAACTAGCCAGAACTTGTCGATTATCGTGTTTGTCGTCTTAATTGTGCTTGGCATCGCCGCATTTGTGTTTTCATAAATGCACGTCGCACCACAACCCTCGCACATAGCCCAGCGGGTGTTGCTCAGCAGCCATATACTCAGCCTCGCGGTACTCTGGATGACGCACGGAACACTTGCTGTGCAACTACTCTTTTCTTTACTGATTCTACTCAGCCTGTTGCAACATCGCGCCATACTCCTTCGCCACCCCAGTCCCGCTTTCACGTTGGAAGCAGACCAAACGATTACCCTAGTCACGCCATCAGGTGAAACACAAAGCAGCATCGTGGCAACAGGCACGACCGTCACGCCCTATTTTGTACTGCTACGCCTCAAAACTGAAACACAGCGACGACCCATCAATTTCCCTATCTTTTACGATGCCCTACCCACTGACGTATTTCGTCAACTCAGAATATGGCTGAAATATGCGACTTAAGCGGTTAGTCGTTAGTTTTTAGTGTGTAGAGTGTGAAGCTGCACGCAGATATAATTTTTCAATTTATTCATATAGATGAGCTAAAATTCACACCCCACCAACTAATGACTAGCGACTAACAACTCAATACCCGATTATTTATGCGCAGCACCTTAACAGGAACACAACTCAATGACGATTTTAATTTGCGGGGTAGATGAAGCAGGACGAGGGCCATTAGCAGGCCCCGTGAGTGCAGCGGCGGTGATTTTAAATCCTGATTATCCGATTGCAGGCTTGGCGGATTCCAAAAAACTCTCCGAAAAAAAACGCGATGCCTTAGCACCTTTGATACGGCAACACGCGCTGGCATGGGCAGTGGCTTACGCCAGTGTTGAGGAAATTGACCAGCTCAATATTTTACAAGCCACCTTGTTGGCAATGAAACGCGCGGTATTGGCATTGCCCATCTCGCCACAACAAGTACTGGTCGATGGCTTATTTTGCCCAAACACAGGCTTTCCCAGTCAGGCTATCGTACAAGGAGACAACAAAATCGCCGCCATTTCTGCCGCGTCCATTTTAGCCAAAACCGCACGTGACGCGCTGATGCTAGATTTACATCAACAATATCCGCAATACGGTTTCGCCCAACACAAAGGTTACCCTACCGCCGCCCACCTAGCCGCATTAAGACAACACGGCGTATCCGAGATACATAGACGCAGTTTTAAACCCGTGTCGCAATTATTGACCGAGCAATAAAAAAGCCCCTCTTGCGAGGGGCTTTTCTTAATCTACCCTAAGGCAGATTCAACACTCAAATTTATATGCAAGCTTTTGGCAACAAAGTTGTTGGCAAACCACCTGCACCTGCTTTTGCAGTGTCTGCTACAGGAGGATTTATGGTTTTGTCCTCAAGAGAATCATCACCATTGGCGCAGTACCAACTTCCCGTCACATTGTTATAGTTCATATGCACTTTTTTGCCTGAAATTTTGCTGCTCACCCCAGTAGTTTTGTAGGTGGCGATGAGGGTTGTATAGCCTACGCCTGACGTAATGCTAGCAACATATTTACCTGTGGTCACTGCACTTATATTAGCCAGATTCCAGTCGCCATTGGTGGTGAACAGTTCAGTCATCGGTGTTTTCAGCCCATCCAACAAGGTGAACGCTTCAGCCGCTTGTGCACGTGCGGTGTAATCGCCGTAAGCAGGGATCGCTACCGCTGCCAAAATACCGATAATTGCAACCACAATCATCAGTTCGATCAAGGTAAAACCTTTTTGCAAGTTTTTCATTTTAATGCTCCTTTAGTTTTAAGTGAGGGTTAAGCACACATAAGCTGCTGTGCTTGCGTTTACTTAAAGCATCAATCATGCCAAATTTACAACCTACTGTTTTAATTACCTATAAACCAAAACCTATTTCTTTCCTCAGTCTTACAATCAAAATTTCGCCCCTATCCTTCAAAATTTCGTCACTTATATGACGTGAATTGTTAGCTGGTACAGGTATTTTCACCCGAAACACGTCAACCGCCCATGCACGCATCACCCCATCGCTCAATATATCTGTCAAAATCCACATACCACCCCCTCAAACACCATGTACACGCATCATGAACACCTCCTCCCCACAAAACAGTGACATTTTTTGTAATGTGATCGACAACTATGGCGACATCGGCGTGTGTTGGCGGTTGGCGCGGCAATTCGCGCATGAATATGGTTTAAACGTGCGGCTCTGGGTGGATGATTTGTCGAGTTTTGTTAAATTATGCCCCGACGCAGCAGCAGATGCCACGCGGCAGATTTGTCATGGCGTAGAGGTGTGCGCTTGGACGGGGGATTTCACAGACGTGATCCCTGCGGAGCTGGTAATTGAGGCATTTGGTTGTCGCTTACCCGAAAACTACATTGCCGCGATGGTAGGACGTGCGCCGATTTGGATCAATTTAGAGTATCTCAGTGCGGAAGCGTGGGTCGAGGGTTGCCATGAGCTGCCGTCTCCCCACCCTACCCTAGCCTTAAAGAAATATTTTTTCTTCCCTGGCTTTACGCCAAAAACGGGCGGGCTGTTGTTGGAGCAGGATTTGCTGGCGCGGCGTGATGACTTCCCCAATCATGCGGCGGCATTTTGGCAATCTATTGGGCGCGAGACACCCGATGAAAACACGTTAACCATTTCGTTATTTGGCTATGAAAATGCCGCGTTGTCGGGCTTGTTGGCGGCGTGGGCAAACGGTGGGCAGCGGATATTGTGCCTCGTACCCGAAGGCAGAATTTTGCCTCAAGTGCTTGAGTATTTTGATACTTGTCACAACGTGGGTACGAATTTATTCGCACCTAAACCTAAAAGCGTGCGAATAAATTCGCACCCACCGCATCGTCAATGGCAGCACGGCAATTTGACGGTACAAGTGATACCCTTTGTGCCACAAGAAGAATATGACGATTTACTGTGGGCATGTGATGTGAATTTTGTGCGGGGGGAAGATTCTTGTGTGCGGGCGCAATGGGCGGCGAAGCCCTTGGTGT
Organism: Gallionella sp.; assembly: GCA_049276435.1. GTDB lineage: Bacteria > Pseudomonadota > Gammaproteobacteria > Burkholderiales > Gallionellaceae > Gallionella. The sequence continues at coordinate 12,286 of JBASWK010000134.1, forward strand.
GGCAAATTTACCCGCAAGACGACGGCGCACATTGGGCAAAATTAGACGCATTTTTAACCTTGTATCACGCCGACACACCCGAACTGGCGGCAACCACCCGTGCGCTTTGGCAGGCGTGGAATATGAATGATGCGACCGCCATCGCGCAAGCGTGGGAAAACTTCAGCGCGACGCATAAACCCTTGCGCCAACATGCCCAACATTGGGCGCAACACTTATCAAACAACAATCTAGCATTGAATTTACTGGATTTCTGCCAAAAAATCGGTAGAATCCGCGCCTTCAAAATTGTTGAGTCTTCACCATGAAAATAGCACAAGAAATTCGCCCAGGTAATGTCATTCTGATCGGCACTGAACCGATGATCGTTCTAAAAGCGGAATACACCCGTTCTGGCCGTAATGGTTCAGTCGTTAAAATGAAAATGAAAGGTCTGCTGACCCCGACCGCGCAAGAAACGGTGTTCCGCGCCGATGATAAATTAGACCAAGTCATTTTGGATCGCAAAGACTGCACCTATTCCTACTTCGCGGACCCGATGTACGTCTTTATGGACGAGGAATACAACCAATACGAAATCGAAGCTGAAAATATGGGCGATTCGATCAACTACGTCGAAGACGGCATGGCGTGCGAAGTGGTGTTCTACAACGAAAAAGCCATTTCCGTAGAATTGCCAAACACCATCGTGCGTGAAGTCATTTACACCGAACCCGCTGTGCGTGGCGATACCTCTGGCAAAGTGATGAAACCCGCCAAAATCAACGGTGGTTATGAATTGCCCGTAGCCGCGTTTATCGAAATCGGCGACAAAATCGAAATCGACACCCGCACCAACGAATACAAACGCCGCGCTTAATCGCACGGGTGCTTGTCAAAAAGACCAGCCTTGGGGTTGGTCTTTTTTGTTTAGCGGGTGGCCGTTAGTCGTTAGCTATTAGTCGTTAGTTGTGGATACGCGAAGTGCAGCTACAATTTTCGGCATAAACTCTAAAGAGATGTTCAATCATTACCAATTAACAACGAATAGCTAACGACTACCAACTAACGACCACTCCCATGACCCAAGCCGTATTTTTTGATCTCGATGGCACATTTGCCGACACCGCACCCGATTTAGCAGCGGCGTTAAACCACACGCGGGCGATGCGGGATTTGCCGCCTTTACCGTTTGAACTGTTGCGTCCGCAAGCCTCGCATGGTTCTCCAGGGTTATTAAAAACAGGCTTTGGCATTACGTCTGAATCCCCAGAATTCAATGAATTGCGCGAGATTTTTTTAGACTATTACACCCGCCATAACTGCGTCGGAACGCGCTTGTTTGACGGCATGGCGCAATTGATTGAAGAGATTGAGCAGCGCGGCTTGCCGTGGGGGATTATCACCAACAAACCCCACCGCTACACCGTGCCGCTGATGGAGGCGCTAGGCTACGCCCACCGTGCCGCCTGCTTGATTAGTGCAGACACCTGCACCCACGCCAAACCTCACCCTGAACCCATGCTCAAAGCCTGTGAAATCGTTGGTGTCACCCCCGAACGATGTTTGTACTTGGGCGATGACTTGCGCGATATGCAAGCCGCCAATGCCAGCAACATGCGCGGCATCATCGCGCATTATGGTTATGTCAACGACACAGTTGCCAGTTGGGGAGCGGAAGGCGGCATCACCCATCCCTTAGCCTTGCTGGATTGGTTGTAAACACAAATAAAGCTAAATCAGCTGTCAACGCCAAATAGAAATGTCCGCTTTCCTGCAAAGTAGAAATGTCCGCTTTGCCCGATTTTTCTTTAGTTTTTTTGTGTGTTTTTCCTTTTTGTGAAGTTGCTGTCATTTAGGTGGCTGTCAAGGGAGGGCGAAGCCCTGCGTAGCGTACCCTTTACAGCCACATAAATGACGATACGCTCA
>JBASWK010000135.1:0-81435 GCA_049276435.1 Gallionella sp.
TGTCTTCATAAATAGCACCTCTGTTTTTTCAATATGGAAGCATTATAAATGGTATTTATATGGGTTCTGAATCCCTTACCCTTCTCTCTTCTCTTTTTAATAGGTACATTTAGAATTTCCAACCCCCTTAATTCAACGTTTTCAAATAGTTCCACAACGCCGTCCACCTCGCCATATTCATGCCCCCTCGCTTCGCTCTCCCCCTAGCAGGCATAACTATCTACACATCCTAATTTATTTAAAATCATAGTGTTATGGACTAAATGTCTGATTTTCATGGTGGTATTTACCTTTGTAAGCCAAAATTTCTCGGCTTAAAGGAACTGAAACCTAACCAAAAACCATGCTTTTTGATATATAACATGTTGTTTTTAAATGATTTAAAGATGTGTAGATACCTATGCTAGCAGGCATAGGTATCTACACAACTCTTGCACCTTGCCATATTCCCTCCCCCTAGCAGGGGGAGGGTTAGGGTGGGGGTTGAAATCGTCGCACGGATGCAAACTTTCAACCCCCATCCCAGCCTTCCCCCTGCTAGGGGGAAGGAGTAGGTTCGCTATGATTTTAATTGAAAATCGTCATGTTAGCGTTAACAAATCAAAACAGGTGCATTTTCAGAAATGCGCCATAAATTGTGTAGATACAGATGACCAGCGAGGGGGAGGGAATGCGCTATTTTTTCCCCAAGCGATATTCCAACTCGGCAATTGTCCAATCAAAGCGTTCATTCAATGCGCGTTTTTGTTTGGGTTGGGCGGGGAAGTTTTTGGCTTTTAAGGTTTTCAGCAATGCCAAATCCGCCTTTGTGCCGTTAAATTCCAATTGATACAACATCTTATCCAAGGCGCGATAGGCGGTGGTGGGGAAAGGTGAGGGCAGGTCTTTGGCATTAAACGCCTGATGCGCCGCCAGCACGTGTTGCAACAACGCGCCATTGGCTTTTTCCGCCAACGCCTGAACCGCCGCTTGCCGCACCTGATACAGCGGATGCGACAACAACGCCATCCCGTCTTTTTCAGGTGCAATCCGCGCCAAAGCGTAGGCGTATTGATACAGTTGGTAATCGTCTTGCCAACTGTTGTCTTTTTGCACGGTCAGTTCTTCTTCCTTGTCAGAGCGCGCAAATTTTCCCGCATCCCGCGCCGCCCGCCAGGCGGCTTTTTGTTGTACCAATGTGTCGAAACGCCCTTGCAATGCCGATTGTGCGGGACGATAGGAGAGTTGAGCCAGCCAATACGCCACATTTAAATGCAGTTGCGGATCAGCTAATAGCGGCAACAATACTTTCCCAGCAGCATCTCCGCCCATTTTGCCCAAGGCATCCACGGCGACGAAACGCAAATAAGGATTTTGCTGGGTATTGGTTGCATCCGCCCGCAAGTTGTCCAAGATTGGTGCTTGGGTGTTGATTTCCTGTGTGGAGGTTTGTTTATTAGGCTGAAAATCCTTGCTAAGTTGCACGTGCAGTTCGTCCAAAGCCCTAGCTGCACTGAGGCGTACATTGTTATCGTTGTCAGCGAGTAAAGTGATTAGCTTTGGGATTGCCTCTACTGCTTTGAGCTTGCCTAAAGCAAATGCAACTCTAGCGTCACCGAGCAACGTGATTAGTTTAGGAGTTGCCTCATATGCTCTGAGCTCGCCCAAAGCCATCGCCGCTTGGTATCTCACATTCCAATTGTTATCATTAAGTAAGGTGATGAGTTTGGGCGTAGCGGCGGGGTGCTTGAGATTGCCCAAAGCAATTGCCGCACCGATGCGCGTGAAAATATCGTTATCCGAGAGCAAAGCGATTAGCTTTGGAATGGTTGCATCGGTCGGGAGTTTACCCAAAGCTGTCATCACATCGGGACACTGAAAGTTATTGAAACGAGCGCACAAGGCAATTAGCTTAGGAATGGCTAAATTGACTCTGAAATTGCCCAACGCCTGTGCCGCACTGTACGCCACAGTGCTATTGTTATCTTCGAGCAAGGCAATCAGCGTAGGAATGGGTGCATTGGCGTTGAGATTGGCCAAAGCTAATGCCGCTTTGAGACGGATATTGCTATCGTAGTCAGTGAGCAAAGTAATCAGTTTAGGAATAGCTTCATGGGCGTTGAGCTTGCCCAATGCTTCTGCCGCACTACTGCGAACATAAACATTGTTATCCACGAGCAAAGTAATCAGTTTAGGAATGGCTTCATGGGCGTTGAGCTTACCCAATGCTTCTGCCGCACTACTGCGAACATAAACATAGTCATCCGCGAGCAAAGTAATCAGCTTAGGAATGGCAGCCTCGGCTTTGAGATTGCCCAAAGCGGCTGCCGCACTGCTGCGCACTTTTCCATCGTTATCTGCAAGCAAGATAATCAGCTTAGGAATGGCAGCTTCGGCTTTGAGTTTACCCAAAGCCATTACAGCATTGCCACGCACATTTCTATCGTTATCAGCGAGCAAAGTAATCAGCTTAGGAATGGCTTTAGCGTCTTTGAGATCGCCCAAAGCCCATGCAGCATTGCTGCGTACATTGGCATTTTTATTCGTAAGCTGCTCGAGCAAGGTGGCTTGCCCCCTAATCCTTCCGAATTGAGAAAAAGCATCACCTATATTTATACCCATCAAAGCGCGTAAATGCTCTACGCTGGTGCGTGCTCGTATGGAGTCCAGACCGTTTACGTTTTCCCTCGCCTTGAGTAGTGCTTCAAACACCTTATCCGCCGAGTCAAATAAGCCCGCTTGCGCATAGTTCACAAACCGCTTATATAACGGCAGCTCCCCAATCTGCATTTCCACGCTGTTATCGCGTTGTGCCATGCCTTCCATCGCGACGCGTTTATCGGCTTCAATGTCTTTGCGTTCAAAATCGGATTCATACAAAAACTGGCTTTGCCCAAAAATATCCCAACTGCCGAGCTTGCCTTGATATACCTCGACGCGCTCGGAGACGGTTTCTTGTCCTAGGCGGAAGTGGCGTTGTTGGTGGTTTTCCCAGCCGTCAAATGCCAGCAAAATACTGAGCAGCACCGCGCTGATGACCCCGCCGCGTTTGAGCAGTTGTTCGCGCAGTTGCTTTTTCTTATAGGCTTGATTCCATTCGGTAATACTTTTGGCAAAAATATCGTGATATAGCTCGTACCACGGTTTGCCTTGGCGTTGGATGCGGCGCAGGATGGCGGCGGTTTGCAGTTGGTCTAGGCTGATTTTCAGCGAGTCGGGATTTTCGCGCAGCAGTTTGGCGAGTTCGTCCAGCGGGTATGCCATTTTCGCGCCGTGTTGGCTGACCAATAAGTCAAACGCCCGCGAAGCTAAGCGTTGTTGGGCGCGGTTAAGCAATCCCATTTTGTCTTTGAAATAGCTGCTTAAAATCCCTTCTGCTTTGTCGAGTTGCTGGTAGTGGTCTAGTCCGATTTCTTTGGTCGCCGAGGCGTGGGCGTGTTGCCAAAGTTGTTGGCAGACGATTTGTAAATGCGGCGGTTCGACACGGGCTTCGGTCAGCGCGGCTTGGTCGGCGTGTTGCAAATCCAAGCGTTCGTTGCGTTCGCGCCGCCCCAAGTCGGCGAGCAATTGTTCCAATAATGCTGGCTGATAGTGATAGCCGATGGCTGCTATCGGTTTGAGAATGGCTGCGCGGGCGGCGGGGAGTTCCAGCTTTTCGATGCGGTAGATGTTGTCGAATATGCCTTTGAAAAACGGTTTGAAGGCTTCCATTTCCATCGCAAAATCTTCGCGCATGGAAAACACAAACGCGGTGGGCGTGTCGCTGTCGTGCAGCGCGGCGGCGAGTTGTTGGATAAATTGGTCGCGCTGTGAACTGAATTTTTGGTAGTAAAAAAATTCTTCAAACTGATCCAGCAAAATCACCACCGTGCCGATGCCTAACAAGGCGTGGGTTTGCAAAAATTCATTCAACGGCTGGTCAAGATCAGGCGCGTAGTCGGCGGTCACGCGTTGTTGCTGGATAAAGTGCTTGACGATGCTGTGCTTCAAATCCCGCGCAGGATCAATCGCCCAATCGTTGTGATAAATCAAATCCGCCATGCCGCTGGCGCGCAATTGCGGCATCACCCCCGCCTGCAACAACGAACTTTTTCCCACCCCACTGGCTGCCACCAATAACGTCAGCCGATGCGCCAGAATTTTGTCCGTGAGAATATGAATCTCCTCATCCCGCCCAAAGAATTTGTCCTTTTCAGCTTCGGTGAAAGGACGTAAACCAAGGTAAGGGGTGTTTTCGGGGTGGTTGGTCATGGTTAAGTTCCTAACTATCTAATTTAATTCATATCTCTCATTCCCTCCCCCTAGCAGGGGGAGGGTTAGGGTGGGGGTTGACTCTTCGCACGGATACAAACTTTCAACCCCCATCCCGCCCTTCCCCCTGCTAGGGGGAAGGAGTTTTGTTGTTGGTGTGGTTTGACTGCAATGCCGCATCAATACACGCCAATACCCCGTCAATATTCAAAAAAAACGTCATTGTTCCAAAAGCGTAACACCTGCCAACCTTGTGCGGCTAACCATGCGGTGCGCACTTCGTCTTTTGCTGCATTTTCAATATGTTGGCTGCCATCCAACTCGACTGCAACTTGTTTTTCAAGGCAAGCAAAATCTAGAACGTATTTTCCCACAGGATGTTGCCGCCTAAATTTCACTCCTCGTACTTGGCGCATTCGCAAGTGCCGCCACAAAAACTGTTCCGTATCCGTCATTTCACGCCGCAATTGCCGAGAAAAGGCTTTGCTACTGGGGCTGAGTCTTTGCATGGTTTTCTCCTAATTTTGCCCAAAACGCCGAGATAACCTACTCCTTCACCCTAGCAGGGGCAAGGTTGGGATGGGGGGTGAATGTTTGCACCAGCGCGACGATTTCAACCCCCACCCTAACCCTCCCCCTGCTAGGGGGTGGGGATTGGGGCGCATGGTAGCTCATCGCAATTGCCCCATTTTGGCGACACTTGCCCCCTCTCCCTCGTGTGGGAGAGGGTGGTTCATACCAATTCCCCAATTTTGGCGACAAAATCGGGGGCGGTGAGGTCGGGGTAGTGCAGGCAGTTCATTTCTCGCCAGAAGAGTTTGGCGAAGTTGTCGGCGTTGGCTTGGATGACGACGGGTAAATCGCGGTTTGTGCCGCGTTGGAATTGCAGGGCTTTGGCAATGAGACGCGTTTCCCAACTGTCGGGTTGGAAGCCTAGAAACCACAACCCTTTGTTTTTTAATTTGTTATGCAAATACGCAGGGTAGCGTTTTTTCAGCAATTCGCTGGCGTTGAAGTAGTCGCGTTCGGACAGCAACACGGTGTCTTGCCCGTCTTCGTGATAGCCACGCGGGTGGAAAATCACGGTATAGCCGTTTTCCATCAGTTGCAAGGTTGAAAGTTGTTCGTCGCTGCATTGCGCGCTGTCTTTGTCGGAATACTTTAAGGCATACCGCTGGCTTTCGGATTCCGCCGTGGTGTTCGTCACAATCGTCACAAAGCGGCGGTGGCTGAGGCTGAGGCGTTGTTCTAGCAAAGTGTCAAAGCCCGTGGAAATCACCAAAAATGGTTTGTCGAGTTTGAGCAGTAATTCATGCAGGGCGATGTTGGGGTTGTGTGGTTGTGTGACACGTTTTTTCAGTTCGGACAGCACGCTGTGGCGGGCGTAGTTGGTGTCTAACTCGGCGTACTCGCACACTTCCGCTAAAGATCGCGTGTTGAGATTGGCAAACTGGGTCAGTGCTGCGATGTGCTGCGGTAAGTCTTCCACCGAATTAAGCGATTGGTCGAACAACTTCGGCAATTCCGCCCCGATGCATAAGGCGATTTCCCCGTCGCGTAAGCGTTGGGCGAGCAGGGTGTAGTTTGGTTGTTGCACATTTGGTGTGCTGGCGGTTTCCGTGGGGAAACAAATTTCGATAAATTCAGCCGCTTCCATATTGCGATTTAAAAATTCTTCGCACATTTGCAAGATGAACGCACCTTCATCGTCCACGCCATCTTTTTCCATGCGGTTTAGGCGTTCGCGTAGTTTGAGGAAGACTTTGGCGATTTCTTTGCTGCGCCCTAACAAGCGGGTGCGAATGGAGGACAGCGAGGGCAGGGCGGTGAGTTGGGCAAAATTCGGTTGCAATTGGTCGATTTCGGGATACAAAGTGCGCAAGTTGCTGATGCAAAAGGCGTGTCCGTATTCGCCGCTGCGGCGGTGGCTGACCACGCCTAACACTTGCCCCGTGCGACTGTAGAGCGGCGATCCGCTATAGCCGCCTTCGAGGGTGGCAAAACTGTCGTCACGGATGGTGACATCCCAAAACGGATATTCGCGGTTGTTGGCGGTGAGGCGGTTCTTTTTGCCGAGGTTGCCGTTCAAAGCGCGTCTGATGTGCTGTCCCATGCGCGCATCAAACACGCTGTAGCCGGTGATTTGAATCTCGGCTTGTTCTTGCCCGAACATAAATTGATCCAACAAGGGTTTGTCCAGCAGACCTTCCACTTTGAGCAACGCCATATCTATGCTATCGCCCGCACCGCAGCAGACGATTTCAACAGGCGCATCCAAACCAGAGACTTTGAGCTTGTTGTCACCCTTGCCATTGATTTGTTCTAACACATGCGCGCAAGTCAGCAAATAACTATGCCTATCATCCCGCGCCACGATAAACGCGCTGCCAAAATTCTTGTTTTGAGTAGGCTCAGTGCTGGTCAGCAAAACGACGGCATCTTCAACGGACATGATGATATTCCTGCGGGTGAATGGGGCGGGGTGGATGATACAAGAAAAAAGCCGTGATCAACGTGTTATGCTTTTCTCCCTTCTCCCGCAAGCGGGAGAAGGGCTGGGGATGAGGGGGTTTGAGTCGTAGTAAAACATTATTTCGTACTCAACGCCCCTCACCCTAACCCTCTCCCGCTTGCGGGAGAGGGAATTCCGCAGAGAGAAAGGCAAGTGATGAGGGTTACGCTTTGGGCGTGAGCTTCAATTTAATTGACAAACTGGCATTGGTTTTGCCTTTGGCGATGAAAAAATTGCCTTCGGCGGCGAAGCCTAGTCCTATATCGACCAAGACTTCACTCACCGACATGTCTTTATTGAGTTCGGCGAAGACATTGGCAATCGGTTTGCAGGCGGCGAGCAATAGCGGTTCTATCGCGTTGATGGTACGGTCTATGTGTTCAATTCCGCCGCCTGAAATTTGGCGCAATTGGTCTTCTGGCACATCCACTTCCATCAAAATGCCGCCTTGAATTTCCACTAATTTGCTTGCCATGACGCGCTCCTATGTTGATTGAAGAAACTTATCCCAGTTGCTGCCCATGTTCCCGCGTGGCGAAAAATTGCACTTTGGGCCAACGTTCTTGTGCCAAGCGTAAATTCACGCCTGTGTCGGCTAAATAGGCGTAGTTGCCATCGACATCTTTGGCGAGGCGTGCGCTGTTGGCTTTGACGAATTCGTTGAGGTGGTTCGTGTCGGCACAGGTGACCCAGCGCGCCGTGTGTATGCCTGCGCGTTCAAACACCGCATCCACGCCGTATTCGGCTTTGAGGCGATGTTCCACGACTTCAAATTGCAATTGTCCGACCGCACCGATGAGCAAGGCGTTATCGACCAGCGGCGCGAACACTTGCACCGCGCCTTCTTCGCCTAATTGGCGTAAGCCTTTTTCCAATTGTTTGGCTTTCATCGGGTCGCGTAGGCGGGCGCGGCTGAACAGTTCTGGGGCAAAGTAAGGAATGCCTTTGAAGGTCAACAATTCGCCTTCTGTCAGCACGTCGCCGATTTGCAATTGTCCGTGATTGTGAATGCCGATGATGTCGCCCGCAAAGGCTTCGTCCAAGCGCGAACGCTCGTTTGCCATAAAAGTAACCGCATTCGCTAGCTTCATATCCTTGCCTGTGCGGCGGTGTTTGACCTTCATGCCTGAGGTATATTGCCCAGAACACACGCGCAAAAAAGCGATGCGGTCGCGGTGGTTGGGGTCCATATTGGCTTGAATTTTAAACACAAATCCCGTGAAGGCGGGTTCGGTCGGTTCGACCATGCGCACATCGGTGGCACGCGGCAAGGGCGCGGGAGCCCAATCGACCAAAGCGCGCAGCACTTCGCGCACGCCGAAGTTGTTCACGCCTGAGCCGAAAAACACGGGCGATTGTTGCCCTGCCAAAAACTGTGCTAAATCAAACGACGCGCCCGCACCCATCACCAACTCGGTTTCGTCGCGCATAATCTGCATTTCGCTGGGACATTGCTGCGCCAACTGGTCAATTTGCGCGCCGCGCAAGGTTTCCACCTCTTGCCCCGCCTTGGCTTCCCCTGGTAAAAAGCGCAACACCTCGTCGTTCAACAAGTGATACACCCCTTGAAAACGCTTGCCCATGCCGATTGGCCATGTGACTGGGGCGCAATGGATTTTCAGCACGGATTCGATTTCATCCAGCACTTCCAACGGCTCGCGCACTTCTCGGTCTAGTTTGTTGATAAAGGTAATGATGGGCGTGTTGCGCAAACGGCACACTTCCAGCAATTTGATGGTTTGTTCTTCCACGCCCTTGGCGGCATCCACCACCATCACGGCGGCATCCACCGCAGTCAACACGCGATAGGTGTCTTCCGAAAAGTCTTGGTGACCAGGGGTGTCTAGCAGATTGATGACGCAATCGTCATAAGTGAACTGCATGACCGACGAAGCCACGGAAATACCGCGCTGCTTCTCGATTTCCAGCCAGTCCGAGGTGGCGTGGCGACCGCTTTTGCGCGCCTTCACCGTGCCCGCCATCTGAATCGCGCCGCCGAACAGCAGCAGCTTTTCCGTCAATGTGGTTTTACCCGCATCGGGGTGAGAAATAATCGCAAAGGTGCGGCGACGTTTGACTTCACGCACCACGCCATCGGCAAAGGTGGTCGTCGTTTGTTCTAAAGTTTCACTCATTTTCGTCTCTTAAATCAGGCAATTAAACGCACAGCAGCCCTGCGCAAACGGGGCGCATACTACCAGAAATGGAGGGTGGGCTGTGGGCGGGAATGATGGGGTGTGGCTCGATTAACGTCCTCTATGCACCGATGTTTTGGGCGTGGCGGGCTGATGCGAACCCGAAGTATTGCGGGGCTTAGCGGGCTGCGCTTGATTTGACGCGGGTTTGCGAGGCGCAGGCTGCGCATTGCGTCGTTGACTTTGTTGTGGCGGACGCGGAGCTTCGGGTGGTAAATGCGTGGGTGGCACAAAGCTGTCAATCGCCACACGTTCGATTTGATGCTTAATCAAGCGTTCGATGTTTTTCAAATGTTGCAACTCTTCGCTATCCACCAAGGAAATCGCCGCGCCATTGCTACCCGCACGACCTGTCCGTCCGATGCGATGCACGTAATCTTCAGGCACATTGGGCAATTCAAAATTCACCACGTGGGGCAGCATGTCAATGTCCAAACCGCGTGCGGCGATGTCGGTGGCGACCAACACGGGCAAGCTACCGTCTTTAAATTGCGCCAAGGCTTTGGTGCGCGCTGATTGGCTTTTGTTGCCATGAATCGCAGCGGCGGGAATACCATCGCCATTTAGTTTCTCCGCCAATCGGTTTGCGCCATGTTTGGTGCGCGTAAACACCAACACTTGCTTCCAATCATTGTGTTTAATGAGATGAGACAACAAATGGCTTTTGAGCTTTTGCGCCACCAGATGGACACTTTGTTGCACCAATTCAGAAGTGGTGTTGCGGCGCGCGACTTCGACATAACCTGGGTTATGCAGCAAGCCATCGGCGAGGGTTTTGATTTCGTCCGAGAACGTGGCAGAGAACAGCAGGTTCTGACGCTTTTTCGGCAATAGGGCGATAATTTTGCGAATGTCACGGATAAAGCCCATGTCCAACATGCGATCCGCTTCGTCCAAAATTAAAATTTCCACAGCAGACAAATCCAGTGTTTTTTGACCCACATGATCCAACAATCGCCCTGGCGTTGCCACCAAAATATCGACTTGTCCGCGCAAAGATTTCATTTGGGGATTGATATTCACCCCGCCAAACATCACCATGGACTTGAGCGAGAGATACTTGCCGTAGGTTTGCACGGATTCTTCCACTTGCGCCGCCAGCTCGCGGGTAGGGGTCAGAATCAAACAACGAGGACGACCCGCACGCGGCGTTGCCGCAGGTTTGGTGTGCAATAAATGCAGTATCGGCAAGGTAAAGCCAGCGGTTTTGCCCGTACCTGTTTGCGCGCCTGCCAGCAAATCGCCACCCGCCAAGACTTGCGGAATGGCTTGCGCTTGCACGGGGGTTGGGGTGGTGTAACCTGCGTCCGCAATGGCGCGCATGATGGGTTCTGCCAGATTAAGACTGGCGAAAGTGATTGAATGAGACAAGGTAATACTCCTGCGACTTCCTGCTAATCAGCATACTGAATAGCACCAATCTAGGCAGACGAATAAGGGATCAAAAGATCTTGAGGGGTGAATGAGGTGCCGCGACGCGGATTGGTATCGCGTGAGGCGGCGGGATTATAGCGGAATCGTGCGGTAAGTGAATAGATTAAGTCCGACGGGCTGCTGGGTGCGGCGATATTTTTCTAAAAGGGGAAACTGTTGATTTGGGTTAAACTGCGCATTTATTGCGTGACAGCGGGTATACCGATTGTGCGAAATCGCCCTAGGTTCGATACAATGCCCACTGCATCCCTCATTAAGGAGTTTTTAACATGCGATTTTTAAACCCTAAAACCGATTTTGCCTTTAAGCGTATCTTCGGTTCCGCCGAGAGTGGCGATATTTTAATCAGCCTGTTGAATGCGATTTTGGGGTTAAAACCCCCGTATTCCATCACGGAAGTTAGCATACTCGACCCATATCTCGCCCCTGAAATTGAAGGGATGAAGGACACTTATCTGGACGTACGCGCCAAGGACGGGCAGGACAAGGAATACATTATCGAAATGCAGGTGTTAAATGTGCCAGGGTTTGAAAAACGGGTGCTGTACAACGCGTGTAAAACCTATTCACGCCAATTGGCGATCGGAGAGGGCTACGAATTATTGACGGATGTGATCGCCATCAGTATCACCGATTTTGTGATGTTTGATGATTTGCCCGACTTGGTCAATGGCTATAAATTCCGCGCCGCATCGGGGCAAATTTACAGTGATGATTTGGAAATGGTGTTTGTTGAACTGCCGAAATTTAACAAGCAAGAGACTGAATTAACAACGATTTTGGACAAATGGTGCTTCTTTTTGAAAAACGCAGGCAGCTTGCAAATCGTCCCCCAAACCTTAACCGTTGAACCCCCTATCGCCCACGCCTTCCAAATTGCCAACAAAGCGGGATTGAGCGAAAAAGAGTTGGACGACCAAGAACGGCGGCTGATTTTTATTCAAGACCAACGTGGGGCGTTGACTAAGGCAGAACGTATGGGGCGGGAAGCAGGATTAAAAGCAGGACTAAAAGCAGGACTAAAAGAAGGACTAAAAGCGGGGCGGGAAGAAGGTTTACAGGCAGGCGTGGAGAGCATAGTCCAACAGCTTTTGATTACTCAATCCCCAGAACAAGTATCCGTGTTGACCCATTTATCTCTTGATAGGGTTAGGGAAATTCAGCAAAAAGTTGAGCATTAGGAATACGGTAGGGCTGGTCACATCGGATAGTTTAAATCGCATGATGATCCTCCCAAAGCAGGTTTAAAAGAATGCTTGCAACAAGAACTTGAGCAAGTGCCTTTAGCAGCAAAAATCAACATCGGATGATTTAACTCTATCTATTTGTTATAAAACGTGAAAAAAATTATTATTGGTATCGTAGCAGGTGAAGCGTCTGGCGATTTACTGGGCAGTCATTTGATGGCGGCGTTGAAACAGGCGCGTCCTGATATTGAATTCGTCGGCATAGGCGGGGCAAAAATGCAGTCCGTTGGGATGAATAGCTTGTTTCCCATGGAAAAATTGGCGGTGCGCGGCTATGTGGAAGTGTTGCGCCATTACCGCGAAATCGTGGGTATACGCGACCAATTGCGTCGTTATTTTTTGAAAAACCGTCCTAGTTTGTTTATCGCCATCGACGCGCCTGACTTTAATCTTAACCTTGAATTAGTACTAAAAAAACACGGCATCCCCACCGTGCATTACGTCAGCCCGTCGATTTGGGCGTGGCGTGGCGAGCGCATTCATAAAATCAAACAGGCGGTCAATTTGGTGTTGGCGTTGTTTCCGCATGAACCCAAAATTTACCAAGCGGCGGGTGTGCCTGTGGCGTATGTCGGTCATCCCTTGGCAGATATGTTGCCTGAACAGCCTGATCGCACTGAGATGCGAGTGAGGATGCGCTTGCCGCTACACAGCAAAGTGTTCGCTTTTTTACCAGGTTCGCGCCAAAGCGAAGTGCGCGCGCTTGCCGCGACGTATATTGAAACCGCCAAACACATCACAAAAACGTGCCCCGATGCGCGTTTTCTCGTGCCGCTGATTACCCGTGAAACGCGTGAGATTTTTGAACAAGCGATTTACGATAGCGGCGCGGAAGGGCTGGCGATTACCTTGCTGTTTGGTCATGCACAAGATGCCATGATCGCCGCCGATGGGGTGTTGGTGGCTTCGGGAACGGCGACTTTGGAGTGCGCGTTGCTCAAACGCCCCATGGTCATCACCTACAAAATGCCCGCGCTGTCGTGGCAATTGATGAAAAACAAAAATTATTTGCCTTATGTGGGGCTGCCGAATATTTTGTGTGAACGCTTTGTGGTGCCTGAGCTGTTGCAAGACGATGCCACGCCTGAAAACTTGAGCCAAGCCTTGCTCAATGCCGTTAATGACCACGGCGCGCTTGCAGAATTGGAGCAGACTTTTTTACAACTGCATCGCACCTTACGTCAGAATACGGCGCAAAAGGCGGCGGCTGCAATTTTGCCTTTGCTCAGTAAAACAACGCATTAACGGGGGATAAGGATGGGAAAGCTCAATTACGCTTGGCTTTTGCTGATGTGTGCCATTCCCATGGCGCACAGTGAGGCAATGAATTACGCCACCCTCGCGGCGGCAGATGGGCAGACGGTCACCTTTCGCGCGCAAATTTCGACGCATCCTGAACAACATCCCACGGGCTTGTTGGATCGCTACCACCCCCAAACGCATACCGTGCAACATCAACATGAAACCTACGCCATCTTGAATGCTCATGATCCGCAAATCGTCTTAGCCTCGCCAGAAGCGATTACTTGCAAAGACGCGCTGGATATAACGGGTACGGTGCGCTCGATCGCATTGGGCGGAAAAGCCGATACCAAAAATAGCTATCGTCGTGTTTGGATTGCCGTTTCAAGCTATAGGTGTCGCTGATTTGGGGAGAAGGGGGGAAGGGCTGGTCAGTCGTATTAAAAAACATTGCCAAACCCCTCGCGCATCCCCACAATGCGCGCATGAAAACGAATACACCTCAAAAATCTGGACATCGTCCTACACCCACCCAAAATGAAACACTATGGCTGTTGTATTGCCGCCCTGGTTTTGAACAGGATTGCGCGCAAGAAGCCTTGCAACAAGCCCGTCGCCTGCGCCCTGTCACCGTCATTGAGCAACCTGCTATCGTGCCTGACAGTGGTTATGTGCAGCTCACCTTAAATGGACAAGACTTACAGTACCGCGAATTGATTTTTACCCGCCAGTTGTTGCGGCTGCATGTCACCCTGAATGCCTTGCCTGAACGGGATCGACTCACGCCGATTTTGACTGCGCTCAACGACGTGCAGGGCGAGTTTGGCGTGTTATGGCTGGAAGTCCCCGACACCAATGACGGCAAGATGATGACCGCGTTTACCCGCCGCTTTCAACCTTTGATCGAAGAAGCGTTGCTTGCGCAAGGCAAGTTGTCGCTGGCAGACGTGCCTGTTGCGGTGGGTGAACAAAAGCCTTCACGCCTGCACCTGTTTTTCCCCGATAAATCCACGGTTTTCATTGCCAGCAGCGATCCTTACAACAGTGCTAACGCCTTAATGGGCATTATTCGCCAATCCATGCCCGCCGAAGCCCCCAGCCGTTCCACCCTGAAATTAGCCGAAGCGATTGAAGTGTTTTTGGATAAAAGCGAGCAAACGCGTTTGTTGCGCACGGGGATGCGGGCGGTGGATTTGGGGGCGGCCCCTGGCGGCTGGACATGGCAATTGGTCAAACGCGGCATCCGTGTGACCGCCGTGGATAACGGTCCGATGAAGGGCGTGTTGGCAAAACATCCGCTGGTCGAACACCTTAAACAAGATGGTTTCAAATACGTGCCGCCTCGCGCCGTGGATTGGCTGGTGTGCGATATGGTGGAAAAACCCGACAAAGTCGCGAATTTAATTGGCGACTGGTTTGCTGCGGAACGCGTGAAACACGCGATTTTTAACCTGAAATTACCAATGAAACAACGCGTTGCCGCCTTGGACAGTGCGTTAGGTGGCATACGCAAAAAGTTAGATGACGCAGGTTTAAGCTATCGCCTCACCGCCAAACAGCTCTATCACGACCGCGAAGAAATCACTGTATATTTAACGAGGACGAAGCGAGGGTAGGGGGATGTTGCGTCCCATTATTCAGATCGTTACGACTTACGCCCAAAAAAGCCAGAGGTCATAAAAGGGGAAAACCTTGTCCGACATTTTTATCAGCTACGCGCATATCGACAACCAGCCATTTTCCGAAGGTGAAAAGGGCTGGATTTCTCACCTTATCAACCATTTGCGCAATGAACTCAGCCGCAAAATGGGGCGGGCGGAGAATTACGAGTTGTGGATGGATTTTCGCCTCAAAGGCAGCGACGAACTCACGCCCGCGATTGAAGACCAATTGGTTAAAACCCATGCGTTGGTGATTTTGCTGTCGCCTGGTTGGCTAGCCTCAGAATGGTGCCAGCGCGAACTCAAGGTGTTTGCCCAACATCTGGCACACCCCGCTGGGCGGGTCTTTGTGGTGGAGCTAGACCAGATAGCACTCAAAGACAAACCACCCATACTGCACGATTTACTGACCTATCGCTTTTGGCAAAAAAACGATCAAGACCGCATCAAACAACTGGGCTATCCCGTTCCCCTCAAAGAACACGAAGCGTATTACGACCGACTGCGCGACTTATCCAATGATTTGGCGACCTCGCTCAAAGCCAAGCAAGTTGCAAAGCCAGCCGTCACCACGCAGACGGAATCAACGGTTCAACCTGCCCAAGCGACGGTGTATGTCGCCCCTGTCAATGACGCGCTTTACGAACAACGCGCCTCTTTAATCAGCAACTTGCGTCAACTTGGTATCGCCGCACTGCCGCTGAATAACGATTGGGATGAAATCAAATTTGCCGCTGATGCAGCACTTTGTTCCCATTTTGTGCAATTGCTGGATGCGGGGTGGAGCTACGGCATTCCGCTTAAACAACACGCGTTGGCGATGGCAACAGGCAAGCCCATCGTGCAATGGCGCGAGACTAAACTGGAATTTTCTGCTGCGCGTGAAGAACAAAAATCCTTGCTGCTGGGCGCAACCGTGATGGCGACATCCTTGACCGAATTTACCCGCCACATTCAAGAAAAAGTTTTTCCCAAGCCACCAGAACCCATCCCCGCCCGCGATCCCGAAGACAAATTGGTGTTCGTTCACGCCTGCCCCAACGACATCGTCTCTGCACGTGAAGTGGCGAACGAACTCGGTAGCAAAGGCTACACCGCCCTGTTGCCGATTTATCAAGGCACTGCCAGCGACATCAACCAAAAAATCGAACGCAATTTCAAACGCTGCGACGTGTTGTTGATGTTGCACCGCCAAGCCCCCGCCGACTTGGTGGAAGACTGCTTATTAGACGCACGTCGCCAAATCAAACAACGCGAGCAAAAGCCCCACGTGCTGATTTGCCAAGGTGAACAAGCAGATGAGTTGGGTATCGTGTTAGCGGGTGCGCTGACTTTGCCCTGCCGCGAAAAATTTGAAACTCGCTGTTTGGATCTGTTTTTGCAGGAAGTCAGTTAGCGCGATGTAATCGCTGATAAAAAACATAACAACATGATTAAAAATCAAAAATACCACGAATGCGACTCCTTCCCCTTAGCAGAGGGGGAGAGCGCAGCGAGGGGGCAACTGGGATGGGGGTTGAAAGATTGCATCCGAGCGGCGATTTCTACCCCCACCCTAACCCTCCCCCTGCTAGGGGGAGGGAATGCCGCTTGTTGCGGTGTTGATACTGATAATCAAAAGATACGCCGTTGCCCGACCCATTACGTTGATTCCCTCGGAGTCTGAACCATGAATCCTAATAAATTCCACCCATACCCTGGTTTGCGCGCCTTTGAGCGTAGCGAATCGCGTTTGTTTTTCGGTCGTCAGCAGCAGGTTTTTGACATACTCGAACGGCTGAAATCGCGTCACTTTTTGGCGGTACTCGGCACGTCGGGCAGCGGCAAATCTTCGTTGATGAAGGCGGGGGTGTTGCCCAGTTTGGCAAAAGGCTATATGGGTGAAATTGGTGCGCGCTGGAGCATTGCCGAGATGAAACCAGGTGACCAGCCCTTTGTACGCTTGGCTGAAGCCTTGTTGGATGACCCGATTTTTAAGCAAGCGTGGAATCCTAACAATGATCGCGCCACCGCGTCCTTAACCGCCGAGTTGCGCGGGGGTTGGCGCAGCTTGCACGAAATTTTGCAACACAACCCATTGCCCGAAGGCACCAAGCTGCTGCTGTTGGTTGACCAGTTTGAAGAGCTGTTTCGCTTCCGCACGCAGGCAGAAGACCAAGCCGCCGCCTTTGTCGCCCTGATACTGGAAGCCTGTACCCACCCCGATATTTACGTCGCCATCACCATGCGCTCTGATTTTTTGGGTGCGGCGGCAGAATTTCATAACCTGCCTGAAATGATTAACGACGGGCTGTACCTCACGCCCCGCCTGACTCGCGATCAACTGCGTGCAGCCATCAGCACGCCCGCGCTGCAATTTGACGGCGAAGTGGAAGAAGCCCTGATTAACCACCTGCTCAACGAAGCCAGCAACGACCCCGACCAACTGCCGCTGTTGCAACATGCCTTGATGCGCTTATGGGAAAACGATGAGGACAAAATCCTCACCTTGGAGGAGTTCCAAGCCATGGGCAGCTTAAGCGGCGCGCTGGACGGGCACGCCGAATTGGCATGGAACGAACTCGACACCGAGCAAAAACGCATCGCCGAAATCCTATTCCGCGCCCTGACCGAACGGGCGGGCGATGGACAAGATATTCGCCGTCCCGTCAGCCTCGGCGCACTGTTGCCGCTGGCGCAATGTGACTTTCCGCAACTGGTGACGGTGATTGACACCTTCCGTCAAGCGGGTCGCAATTTTTTAATGCCGCCGCCCAGTGTGACACTCACGCCTGACAGCGTATTGGACATCAGTCATGAGAGCCTGATACGTCAATGGGTGCGCTTGCAAGCTTGGGTCAAAGCCGAAGCGGAAAGTGCGGTGATGTATGCTCGGCTGCTGGATGCGACACTCAACCATCGGGAGCGGTGGCACGGTACGGATTTAGCTCTCGCGCTGGAATGGCAGACTCAAGCCCAACCCACCGCTGCATGGGCAGCGCGCTATCAAACCGCCCAAAACACGCCCGAAACAGATCAATACGTCTTGGCAATGGCATTTCTCAAGGCAAGCCAAACCGCCGAAGCGCAACGCGTAGCCGTTGCCGAAGCTGCCAAACTGACCGAACTCAATCGCATGAAGCGGCAACGGGTATATTTGATAGGTGGTTTTTTGGCGGCGGTGCTGACTGGCTGGGCGATAAACGAACAAAACAAAGCAGAAAAGTCGCAAATTCTCTCGATTAAAGTGACGCTGGATAATCTGATTAAGCAAGAATCTAGTATTGAATCGTATTTGCAAGGCATGATAGACCAAGGTCAGCGCGCCATGTTATTGAGTCTGTTGCAACTCTTGCTGGAGTCCAGCCCCAGCTTGAATGCGCAACAAAAACAAGACTGGGAAGCCAAATTGCCCAATCTCACCGCCGAACGCCTCACCCAATTCGTCAGGCTGTTGTTTGCCGAAAAGGTTGATGAAAAGTCTAATCCCGCTGATTTTGCGAGCTTGGCGCAAGAGGTGGCGATGCCCTTGCCCAAGGTGTCGGCAAACGCACCCGATATGCTAAAAATCCCCGCAGGGCAGTTCATCATGGGCTGTCAGGACGGGCGAGACAGCGATTGCTATGAGGGTGAAAAGCACACTCATCCCGTACAAATTGCTGCCTTTGAACTGGGTAAATACGAGGTAACCCAAGGACTATGGCAAGCGGTGATGGGGGATAACCCCAGTTGGTTTAAAGATTGCGGCGGTGACTGTGCGGTGGAGCAGGTGAGCTGGGACATGATTCAAGACTTTATCCAAAAACTGAATGCCAAAACAGGTCAGCATTACCGTCTGCCCAGCGAAGCCGAATGGGAATACGCCTGCCGTGCGGGCAAGGAGACCAACTATTGCGGCGGCAATGAGGCGTATGCGGTGGCGTGGTATGACGTAAATGGGGATAAGCATACTCACGCGGTGGGGCATAAACAACCGAATGCGTGGGGCTTACACGACATGAGCGGGAATGTCCGTGAATGGATGCAGGACAAGTTCTATGGCACTTACGCCAACGCGCCTAGTGATGGCAGTGCTTGGATTGAAGGTGGCGATATTGAAGGTGGCGATTACGAGCAGCGTGTGTTGCGCGGCGGCTCGTGGAGCGTCAATCCTCAGTATGTGCGCGCTGCGAATCGCTTCATCAGCACTGCGTCGGATCGGTACGACGATGTTGGCTTCCGTCTCGCCAGGACGCTCCCGTAGCGGATGCGTAGGGAGCTTATGGTTTGGACTTTTACCCTTTTACCCTTAAAAGCCGTGAGAAGTGAAAGGTGAAATGAGAAACGTGGCGCATAACGGTTTTGTTCCCTCCCCCTAGCAGGGGGAGGGTTAGGGTGGGGGTAGGAACGTTCACCTGTAACGAACCATTCAACCCCCATCGCAGTTGCCCCCTCGCTGCGCTCTCCCCCTTTGCTAGGGGGAAGGAGCTGCGGCGGGGGTTTGGGGGCGCAGCCCCCAACGTAGGGATTGTTGGCGAAACACGGACATGGTGGGGATTCCCGTATTACATACCCGTATTGCATACGGGCTACGTTGGTGCGGAGAGCATAGGGATTGTTGGCGCAACGCGGTAGGGCGCAATTGTTATTACGCCGTGTGAGTCCTTGTAATTTAACAACGGGTGGAATGCGCTTCGTTTATTGACACCCTATGCTAAACCACTTGCCTTGATAGGGTAGTTGCTAAGGTGGATAAGCACCGCTCGCCGTCCTTAATCCTACACCGTCCGTCCAATTGCCCCTGCAATCGCACCCAGCGTACCCATCAATTTTTTCAGTTCTTGCGGGGTCAGGGCTTGGTCGGCATCACACCACGCTTCGCAGGGGCTAGGGTGCATTTCGACTAACAAGCCATCCGCACCCGCCGCCACGGCAGCTTGGGATAAGGCGGCCACCATCCAAGCTTTACCGCCCGCGTGGGAAGGATCCACAATCACGGGAAGATGCGTTTCTTTCTTCAACACAGGAATCGCTGTCACATCCAGCACGTTGCGGTAGTAGGTTTCAAAGGTGCGGATACCGCGTTCGCAGAAAATAATGTTGTGATTGCCACCTGCGGCGATGTATTCCGCTGCCATCAACCATTCTGAAATGGTAGCAGACATGCCGCGCTTGAGGATGACGGGTTTGTTGATGCGACCCACTTCTTTCAATAAATCAAAGTTCTGCATATTGCGCGTGCCGATTTGGATCACGTCCACATCGTATTCCATAAAGGTATCCAACTGACGCGCGTCCATCAGTTCGGTAACGATAGGCAATTTGTATTGTGAAGCCGCTTTGCGGAACATGTCCAAGCCTTCTGCACCGTGACCTTGGAACGCATAAGGGCTGGTACGGGGTTTAAACGCGCCACCGCGCATCAAACGGCAACCTGCTTCGTGTACGAACTGCGCGGACAAGTCCATTTGCGATTGGGTTTCGACTGAGCAAGGACCTGCAATCACTTGAATTTGATTGCCGCCCAAGGGGATGCCGCCAATGTCGATGATGGTGTTGTCACGGTGAGATTCACGCGACACGATTTTGTATTGTTTGGCGATGTGCATCGCCGACTCCACGCCTTCTAACGGGGTGAACATATCTTCGGTCAATTGGCGTTCGTCGCCAATCGCGCCAATCACGGTGCGTTCAATGCCGCGAGAAATGTTTGCCTTCAGCCCAGCCACTTCTAAACGTTTTACCACGGCACCGATTTGTTCATCGGTGACATCTCTGCCCATCACAATAATCATGCTATTTCTCCTAATGCTGTTTTCAAGACAGCTAAAAATTTTTCATTCTGTGTTGCTAATCCGATACTGACCCGCAAATAGTCGGGCATCGCGTAGTTGCCAATCGGGCGCACAATCACGCCGAGTTCCAATAAGCGGCGATAAATACCTGCGGCGTTGGGGACGTGAAAGGCGACGAAATTGCCAAAGGAGGGAATATAACGCAATCCTAAGGCTTTTAATCCATCTGTCATTTGTGCCATGCCTTGTTGATTCAAGTCAAACGTGCGCTGCACAAACGTCGCATCCTGCAAAGCGGCAACCGCCGCAGCTTGCGCCATGCTATTGACATTAAACGGCTGACGCACGCGGTTAATCATGTCGATAATTTGCGCATTGCCCAAGCCATATCCTACGCGCAAGGATGCCAAGCCATAGGCTTTAGACATGGTGCGCGAAATCAATAGGTTGGGAAATTCTGCTAACCAACTGACACTGTCGTAGCGACATTCGGGCGGCAAGTATTCGTTATAAGCTTCGTCCAATACCACCAAAATATGCGCAGGTAACTCCCGCAAAAATTGATGCAGCGCGTCGCCCGTCAAAAACGTGCCAGTCGGATTATTGGGATTGGCGATAAAAATCACCTTCGCGTCGTTTTCCACCGCTGCGATGCGCATGGCATCTAAATCATGCCCAAAGTTTTGCGCGGGCACGCTGATGCCAGTTGCGCCCACCGCTTGGGTCGCCAAAGGATAAACCGCAAAAGCGTGGTCGGAATAAACGGCTTTATCGCCCACGGTCAAAAAGGCGTGCGCCACCAACTCCAGCACGTCGTTCGAGCCATTGCCCAAGACGACTTGGTTATGCGCCACGCCATAGCGTTGCACCAGCGCGTCTTTTAGCGCAAAACCGTTGCCGTCGGGATACAAACCGATTTCATCCAACGCGGCGCGGGCGGCGGCAATGGCGTGCGGGCTTGCACCCAGTGGGTTTTCGTTAGAAGCCAGTTTTACAATGCCTGTAATACCCAATTCGCGTTCTAATTCGGAAATAGGTTTACCAGGTTGGTACGGCGCAATGGCGCGGATATATTGAGGTGCGAGTTCGGTGTAGTTCATAATCGTAAAAATTGGAATGGCGGCGCACAGTTCCCTCCCCCTAGCAGGGGAAGGGTTAGGGTGGGGGTAGAAATTGTCGCACGGATGCAAACTTTCAACCCCCCATCCCAGCCTTCCCCCTGCTAGGGGGAAGGAGTCGAGTTACTTAGCAGGTTTACGCAAAATCCAATACGTTTCCCCTGGCCAACTTGGGAACAGCGCGCCAAACCATAAGTTAAAGCGCAACCAACCTTTTTGATTTTCAAGGAAAAAGCCTTTTTTGCGCATAAAAAACGCGCCGCTTAAAAATTCCACTTCCAAGCCGTTGGCGGCTGCCATGGCGCGCACGCGTTCGGGCGAGAACACGCTAACGTGTCCGTATTTGCGGGCTTTGGGGCGGAGTTCGGCTTCGCGTTTGGCGACCATGCCGTGTGGCAAGGAGGGGAAGCCGCCGATCATCATGCCACCAGGTTTGAGGTTGCCGACGATTTTGGTAATCAGTTCTTCGGGTTTAAACAAATGTTCAAGCACATGCAACAAAATCATTGCGTCGTATTGTTTTTCGCCCAAGACAAATTCAGGGCTTTCTAAATCGACTTCGTAAAATTTGCCATACCCTGCGCGGCGCAAAATATCTTCGCGGATAAACGCATCGACCGCATCCCAGCTTGCCAATGGCACTTTTTCACCGCCGTGTTTGGCGGCTGCATCCATAAAGCCCAGCATTTGCCCGACATCTACGCCAATTTCGCACACATCTAACGCGCCTTTTTTTGCCGCTTCATCGCGCAAAAAGTGGTACATAAACCAATAGCGCACCAAGCGAATCGGGTAGCGGATGTGTTTGACTTCAGCGGGAATGCCGTAGTTGTTATCCTGCAACACAGGATTATTTTTGAGGAACTCAACGTCCCAGTCTAATTGTGGCATTGCCATGATTGCACTCCAGAAAAATCGCCTAAACGCAGGTTACACATTTGGGTGAAAGGTGAAAGGTGAAAAGTGAAACAAATCGTCATTTGCTTTGTAGGTCGGGTTAGGGGTAGCGAAGCCCAATAAATTTACATCATAAAAGCCAGATGTTATCAAGCCGCAATCATTTCCAATTCGACACCGCGATCTAGTTGATTACGATACAAGTCTATGACAGGAAAAGATAAATCGTAATCCCCCCAAACCAATTCGCCATACTCAATCCGAAACGCTGCAAAACGGGCGGGGTCAAGAAAGGCACGAATATCAGGGTGCCGAGAGCGGGTTAAAAATGATTTGAAATCAACCGTCTGCGCCGTATGGTCATCAAAAGACAAGCGCAGCGCGTAATCCCCTACTTGTTGTGCTGCTGTGATATTGATCGTCGCAGGAATCATTTCAACCTCTTGGTAATGTGTTCAGGTTTAACCGCTTTGTGCAGCACAAAATAATCAATCCATTTTGCCACAATATCCGCCGCACGCGCCGCGACTAACTCTTTGAAATACGCCAATTCACGATTTGCCAGCGGCGCACGTCCCGCCATATTTGAATAGCGAATCTCCACAATTTCGCCGTTAAGCAAAATAATTTCAGCCCGCGATTCCCGCTCGTGATATTTGCCATGCACATGCACGGGTTCATGCTCGTTGGAATAAAACATCACCAACAAACCAAAATACGCATACAGTTTTGGCATCATCTACCTTTATTTGGCGTTTAAACCGCAACAGGGTAAGACCCCAAAACTTTGACAAACGCGGCGAATTGTTTTAACTCAGCTAACGCGGCGGCGACGGGTGCGTCCGCTTGATGCCCTTCGATGTCCATGTAAAACACATATTCCCACAAGCCTGAACCAGCGGGGCGGGATTCGAGTTTGGTCATGCTGACGGCGTGTTTGGCTAATGGCATCAATAAATCATGCACCGCCCCAGGGCGATTCGCGGCGGATAAAACCAAAGAAGTTTTGTCTTTGCCCGATGCTGCAACCTGTTGATCGCCCAACACTAAAAAGCGCGTGGTGTTGCGCGGGTCATCTTCGATATTTTCTACGATGATGTCCAAGCCAAACAATGCCGCCGCTTGTTGTCCCGCAATCGCCGCGCAGTTGGGTTGCTGCGCCGCCAAACGTGCCGCTTCGGCATTGCTGCTGGCGGTTAAACGTTGGGCGTGGGGCAAGTGGGTGTTGAGCCATGTTTGGCATTGTCCCAAGGATTGCGGGTGGGAATACACGCTTTGAATCGCGCTCAAATCGCGGTCTTTTGCCAATAAACATTGATGGATCGGCAACATCACTTCGCCGCACACTTGCAGCGGGCTGTTGAGCAATAAATCCAAGGTATGTCCGACCGCGCCTTCCGTGGAATTCTCCACAGGCACGACTCCGTAGTTGACTTCGCCTGCTTCCACGGCGCGAAACACCTCGTCAAACGTGTTGCACAATTCGCCTTTGATCGCACTGCCAAAGCGTTTCAACGCAGCGGCTTCGCTAAATGTCCCCGCAGGGCCGAGATAGGCGACGCTCATGGGGGCTTCCAAAGCGCGGCATTGCGACATGACTTCGATAAACAACGCGGACACGGCGGTGTTGCCCAACGGCCCTGTGTTTAAGGCTTGCAAACGGCGGATTACTTGGGCTTCGCGCTCAGGGCGTAACACCACGTCGCTGTTTTTTAAATGCCCAATGTGCTGCGCCCAAGTCGCCCGTTGGTTTAATAATGCCAATACTTCGGCATCAATGCGATCAATCTGATCGCGGCAGTCTTTCAAATTTTCGCTCATAAGCGGTGGTAGTGGTTAGTCGCTAGTCGTTAGTTGCTAGAGTGGATGCGTTGCACTTATCCACCCACTTGTTTATTCAGGCAAAGGCAAAGCGCGCACCATCAGCACGCCAGGAATCGCGGCAATCTGGGCAAGCAACTCGGCAGGCAACGCGCTGTCGCTATCGACCAAGGTGTAAGCCATATCGCCCCGCGATTTGTTCATCATATTGTGGATGTTAATGCCCGCGTTCGCCAAAGCAGTGGAAATTTGCCCCAACATATTCGGCACATTGGCGTTGGCAATCGCCAAACGATGCGAGGATTCACGCGGCATGACCACGGTCGGGAAATTCACCGTGTTGGTGATATTGCCATGTTCCAAATACTCGCGCACTTGATCGACCACCATCACGGCGCAATTTTCTTCCGCTTCTTCGGTGGATGCGCCCAGATGCGGCAAAGTGATGACATTGGCTTGAGCTTGCAGATTTTGTGCAGGGAAATCACAGACATAGCTGCGCAGATGTTTGGCTGACAAACTCGCCAACACTGCGTCGCTATCGACAATCGCATCGCGGGAGAAATTCAACAACACGCTGCCTGACTTCATCACTTGCAGCCGCGCCGCATTGATTAAGCCGCGCGTTGCGTCCAGCAACGGCACATGCAGCGTGACGAAATCACTGTGTTTCAGCAATTCTTCTACGCTGTTGGCTTTTTTCACCTGTGACGACAAACTCCATGCCGCATCCACGGTCAAGGCGGGATCGAAACCATAAACGTGCATTCCCAGCCCTAACGCCGTATCCGCCACCAATCGCCCAATCGCCCCCAAGCCAATAATGCCTAGGGTACGCCCGCGCAATTCCGTGCCTGCAAAATGTTTTTTGCCATCTTCAACTTGTTTGTGCAAAGACGCGTCATCGCCTTGCAGTCCAGCGGTAAATTGCAGTGCAGGCACAATGTTCCGCGCCGCCAATAACATCCCCGCCACCACTAACTCTTTGACCGCATTAGCATTTGCCCCCGCCGCATTAAACACGGGTATGCCCCGCGCACTCATCGCCGCGACAGGCACGTTGTTTGTCCCCGCCCCCGCCCGCGCAATGGCTTTGACACTGGCAGGAATCTCCATGTCGTGCATCCCTTGTGAGCGCACCAAAATTGCGTCAGGTTCAGCAATGCTGGTGCTCACTTGATAAGATTCCGTCGGAAAGCGTTTTAGCCCTTGGTGAGAAATTTTGTTCAAGGTGAGGATGCGGTAGGTCATGGTAGCGAGCCTCGTCAATTAAGCGTGTTGTGCAGCAAAAGCCTGCATAAAGGCAACCAAGGCTTGCACACCTTCTAGTGGCATGGCGTTGTAAATCGAAGCGCGCATCCCGCCGACGGAACGGTGACCTTTCAATTGCAACAGCCCAGCAGCTTCCGATTGTTTGACAAACGCGCTGTCTAAACC
Organism: Gallionella sp.; assembly: GCA_049276435.1. Classification (GTDB taxonomy): domain Bacteria; phylum Pseudomonadota; class Gammaproteobacteria; order Burkholderiales; family Gallionellaceae; genus Gallionella. The sequence continues at coordinate 25,548 of JBASWK010000135.1, forward strand.
GCTGTCTTTCAGCGTAAAGGGAATGTTCATGCGTGAACGATTTTCCAGCGCAGTGGGGCATTGATAGAAACCATTGCTACCATCAATCGCGGCGTATAACAGATTGGCTTTAGCAATATTGGTTTGCTCCATCGCCGCAATGCCGCCTTTGCGTTTCAGCAATTGGAACACCAGCCCCGCGATGTAAATGCCATACGTCGGTGGTGTGTTGTACATGGAATCATTGTCAGCGTGGGTTTTGTAATCCAACATCGTCGGTGTACCCGCGACGGTTTGCCCAATCAAATCTTCGCGCACGATGACGATGGTCAAACCCGCTGGCCCAATGTTCTTTTGCGCGCCTGCGTAAATCAACCCATATTTCGACACATCCACGGGACGTGACAAAATGCAGGACGACATATCTGCCACCAGCGGGACATCGACCCTAGGCAAACTCGCACCTGTGGGCATATAACGACGCATTTCTGCCGATACAATGTCAGGCAACCAGTCAAACTCTACCCCACCGATGGTTTCGTTGGGCGTGAAGTGCAAATAGGCTGCATTGGGGTCGCATTGCCATTCCGCTAAAGGGGGGACGTAAGAAAAATTCTTATCCGCACTGCTTGCCACCACATTCACTGCGCCAAATTTCTTAGCTTCTGAAATCGCTTTTTTCGACCATTCACCCGTATTCAAATAATCTGCCGAAGCCTTGCCACGCAATAGATTCATCGGAATCATGGCAAATTGTTGACTTGCGCCACCTTGCAAAAACAACACTTTGTAATTGGCAGGAATGTTCATCAATTCGCGCAAATCTGCTTCAGCTTGTGCCGCGATACCCATGAATTCTTTGCCGCGATGGGACATTTCCATCACCGACATCCCGCTGCCGTTCCAATCCAACATCTCCGCCTGCGCTTGTTGCAACACTTCTTTCGGCAATACGGCGGGACCCGCACTAAAGTTGTAAATCGTCATTTTAAAAACTCTCCAAAGGATTTAAGAATTGGGAAAAGCAATACCCGCATTTGCCGCGATTTTGGCTGCGAGTTGTTCAAAGTCTTGGTAACAACTGCGTACCGCTTCTTGACTCGACCCCACCGCGCCATCAGCCGATTTCAAAAAAAACATGGGCTTACGCGCCTCGGTTGCCAACTGAATCAAGCTATATTCATAGCGCAAAGAAGCCAGTTTGTGCGGATCATCTGCCAATAAAGGCGCGTTATTTGCTTCGCCGTACATCGCGGTTTGATACGCAGCGGGGAGTTTTTCTAACCAGCGATCTCGCACATTTCGTTGTATCACCATATAACCACTGGGCTGCATCTTGCCTTGCGGCGCGTTGGCACGGGTATCAGCAGAACACAATAGCAAGCGTTTTTGCCACTCCGTGCGCCACATTTCCAGCGATGCGCCAATTTGTTGCAACGCGAAGGGGGCAAATCTTTCCGCCACCAAGGGGGTCATAATCTGGTCAGCGGCAAGCAAGGCGGCACGGTTGATCGCGCCCAAATTCCCGCCTAAATCCAGCAACACCACGGTGTGTGGCGTGCGCGCAATAAGCTGATGAAAAGCGGTCATGACCGCGCCGCCTGCATTAAGGGTGAGCCAATCTTCCGCAAATGCGCTTTCAAAGCACGCTAAATTGGGATCGCCCACTCCCAATGTCAGATGATCGGCAATTTGTTCAACAGGCAGCGGGGCGACTTCCCCGCGCATCCGTGCTGCAATTGCACCTGAAATCGTATCGGGAGAATCGCCCGCCCGCCACAATTGTGCCAAGCGTTCTTCAGGCAAAAATAATGACGTTAAAGTCGCTTGCGGATCAAGGTCTAACACCAGCGTGTCAATCCCCTTGTCCGCCAACATCCAAGCCAAGTGATACACCAACGTGGTTTTACCAAATCGGCTTTTCGGATTGAAAAAAGCGAGGGTTTTCATGTCGTGCGCCTATAAATTTTGACCAATACGGTATGGCCATCAAATTCAAATTGAGCGGGGGGATTGCCGTTTTCTTTTAACACGATCTGTGCGCGCTGCACACCATAACCAAAGCGATTGATAAAACCTAATGATTTCATCGCTTCTGCAATCACAGGATTGCGGTAGCTGTTGCGCATCGGGAAATTGCGATTGGTCGCCTCTCCATACAATCCACCCGCACTTTGCACTTCAACACGATCACTAAATACATAAAAATGAATGGGCGTGTTGCTTTCGTAATTACGGTGCATCACCGCATTCATCAAAAATTCACGCAAAGCCCATTCTGGATAATCTGGTACTAATTCTTCTTGTAATGCACTGACACGCCGCATAGACGTTTGAACCACTGTTTTGATTCTCAATTCTAATTCGCGCAACATCGAACTTAAATCACCCTCGATTTCAGCTTGATCTTCGGGTACATAGGTAAAGTCCGTTCCCGAAAATTTAAGGTATTGAATATACGCACCCGATAAAAAATAGCGCGGCGTTTTGCCAAACAATAGTATCCCCGCAAAGGTTGGGCAGTTGCGCTCTAAATCGTACATACGCAATGAAGCCAGTTGTTGCTGAATATCTCGGTGATTGGTCGCAATCGTTTCCGCATCAACAGCTTCGCGGCGATAAGTATCAAACTGCCCTAATGCCAAATGTTTCAAGTTCGCTTCAGTACAAGGGCGCGTATCAAAACAACGCGCCGCCGCCGTGCGTCGTTCGCTGAGTATCCGCTCCTCTTGCTCATTCGCCACCGCTTTACGCGGACCGACACGAATATACACACGTCCTTTGTAGCGCACGGGGGGCATATCGGACGGAGTCACTTCAACCACCGCAATCTCGCCGCCGTTTAAGCGATACTTTTGCACATTCATCGCAGGCGAGGGCAACACATTGCCATCCGCACGAATCGCGCCTAATTTTTGCAGCAACTCGTCCGAGACTTCCAGCCCGCTCGGTGTGCCGTCATCCCGCACCCCAATCAACAAATAGCCCGCTTCATTATGATTCGGCAAATCATTGGAAAAAGCACAAACTGCTTGGCAAAATTTGTCGGTATCCGAAACCGAGACCGTGCGTTCGACACGATCTGATTCTAAATCCGCCAATAATTGAAGCAATTGTGCGTCGGTCAACATGGTTTATTCGTCAGCCAGTTCAGATTCAGGATCCGCATCTTGAATACGGCTCAATCCTGCTAATTTTTCGCCTTTGTCCATATTCATCAGCGTCACGCCTTGGGTTGCGCGTCCCATTTCGCGGATTTCGTTGACGCGGGTGCGGATGAGTACGCCGCTGGTGCCGATGAGCATAATTTCATCTTCGGGATTGACCAGCGTGGCGGCGACAACTTTGCCGTTGCGTTTGCTGGTTTGGATGGCGATCATGCCTTGCGTGCCGCGTCCGTGGCGGGTGTATTCGACGATAGGACTGCGTTTGCCGTAGCCATTTTCGGTCGCGGTCAGCACACTTTGTTGTTCATTTTCAGCGACTAACAAGGAAATGACGCTTTGACCTTCCAGCAATTTCATGCCGCGCACGCCGCGTGTGTCGCGTCCCATAGAGCGCACATCGTTTTCGTCAAAACGCACCGCTTTGCCGCTGTCGGAGAACAACATCACGTCATGTTTACCGTCCGTCACCGCCACGCCAATCAGGAAATCACCTTCGTCCAGCGAGATGGCGATGATGCCCGCTTTGCGGGGGTTGGCGAATTGTGACAAGGCGGTTTTCTTGACCGTGCCGCTGGAGGTGGCGAAGAAAATAAATTTATCTTCGACAAATTCCACCACAGGCAAAATCGCGTTGATTTTCTCGTCGGCTTCTAAAGGCAGCAAATTCACAATCGGTTTGCCGCGTGCAATGCGACTGCCTTGCGGCACTTCATACACTTTCAGCCAATACACGCGCCCTTTGTTGGAGAAGCACAGGATGAAGTTGTGGGTGTTGGCGATAAATAAATTATCAATGAAATCATCTTCTTTGGTGGCAGTGGCTTGTTTACCGCGTCCGCCACGTTTTTGCGCACGGTATTCATCCAGCTTTTGCGCCTTCATATAACCGCTGTGCGACAACGTGACCACCACATCTTCAGGCGCGATCAAGTCTTCCATGCTCATGTCATGGGTGTGGGTGATGATTTCGCTGCGGCGTTTGTCGCCAAATTGGGTTTTAACCGCAATCAATTCGTCTTGAATAATTTGGGTGACACGCGCAGGCGTTGCCAAAATATCCAATAAATCCGCGATCTTATCCATCACGTCGCGGTATTCTCCGACGATTTTGTCTTGTTCCAGCCCCGTCAAGCGTTGCAAACGCAATTCCAAAATCGCTTGCGCTTGAATGTCCGACAAACGATAAGCACGGTTTTCACCTTCGCCCACCATGCCGTAAATTGCCAACAGGTTTTCAGGGCGGGACGCATCGCTGACGCGGCTTAACATTTCTTCGACCAAGGCAGAACGCCAAGTCCGTCCCATCAATTCGCGTTTAGCATCCGCTGGCGTGGGTGCGGCTTTAATCAGCGCGATGATTTCATCCACGTTGGACAACGCGACTGCCAAGCCTTCCAAAATATGCCCACGATCCCGCGCTTTGCGCAGTTCAAAAATCGTGCGGCGCGTGACCACTTCGCGGCGATGACGCAGGAAGCAATCAATAATTTGTTTGAGATTCAATAATCTAGGTTGACCATCGACAATCGCCACCATATTGATGCCGAAGCTGTCTTGCAACTGGGTGTCTTTGTAGAGTTTATTCAACACCACGTCGGCGTTTTCACCGCGTTTCAACTCAATGACGGCGCGCATCCCTGATTTATCCGATTCATCGCGGATTTCAGAAATGCCTTCGATGCGTTTTTCGCGCACCAATTCGCCTACTTTAATCAATAAGTTAGCCTTGTTGACTTGGTAGGGCAGCTCGTCAATGATAATCGCTTGACGGTCGCCGCCTTTGCCAATGTCTTCAAAGTGGGTGCGTCCGCGCATCACCACGCGCCCACGACCCGTGCGATAACCTTCTTTTACGCCAGCCAAGCCATAAATAAACGCCCCCGTGGGGAAGTCAGGCGCGGGCACGAGGTTAATCAGCTCCTCGATGTCCATGTCTGGGTTTTGCAACAACGCCAAACAAGCATCGACCACTTCGCTCATATTGTGCGGCGGAATGTTGGTCGCCATACCCACGGCAATGCCAGACGAGCCATTGACTAATAAATTGGGGAAGCGTGCGGGGAAGACCAGCGGTTCATGTTCCGAACCATCGTAGTTGGGGCCGAAGTTGACGGTTTCTTTATCCAAGTCAGCTAATAATTCGTGTGCAATCCGCGACATACGGATTTCGGTATAACGCATCGCCGCCGCGTTATCGCCATCGACCGAGCCGAAGTTACCTTGCCCATCGACCAAGGTATAACGCAAGGAAAATGGCTGCGCCATCCGAACGATAGTGTCATACACAGCGGTATCGCCATGCGGATGGTATTTACCAATCACATCACCGACGATACGCGCCGATTTTTTGTAGGCACGATTCCAGTCGTTCGACAATTCGTGCATGGCAAACAGCACGCGCCGATGCACAGGCTTCAAGCCATCGCGCACGTCAGGCAAAGCCCGTCCAACAATGACACTCATCGCGTAGTCCAAATAGGACTTACGCATTTCTTCTTCTAAACTAACGGGGAGGGTTTCTTTGGCGAATTGATCCATGATTTCGGTGTGATTAAAGGTGCGCAAAAAACAGCGCGCAAGTTTACCACGATGAGGGTGAACTGGGGAATGCTATGTGCTGTCTGTCAGTAATTCAAAGCACCTTATCGTCATCGGTATGACGAGCGGGGAGTTGGGGATAAATTCCAATTTGCGCGGTGGCGTGGGCGTACACATCATAGGTGCGAATTCATTCGCACGCTTTTCTCGGTATTTTCCAAACTCGTGCGAATTTGTCGCACCTACGTTAAGGGCGAGGAATAATACTCACGCTGTTTAAATTTTTGTCATCGACGAATCTGCCTGTGTTCGTGTAAATATAGGTTTATTTTTACGCCATACTTGCTACAATGCGCACCCTATCCCTATTGGGTAGCCAATTTTTAATACGATCAGAGGAATTGCGATGAAAAAAATCGAAGCCATCATTAAGCCATTTAAATTAGATGAGGTACGTGAGGCGTTGTCTAACTTAAGCATCAGTGGGCTCACTGTCATGGAAGTGAAAGGCTTTGGTCGTCAAAAAGGGCATACTGAGCTGTATCGTGGCGCAGAATATGTTGTTGATTTTTTGCCTAAAATCAAGGTTGAAATTGTTGTTGCTACCGATATGGTTGATACAGCGGTGGAGGCGATTATTCAAGCGGCTCATACGGGAAAAATCGGCGATGGTAAAATTTTCATTTCTTCAGTTGAGCAAGTGATTCGTATTCGCACGGGTGAAACCAACGAAAATGCACTCTAAGCATTTCCACTTTTGAAACAGGATCAGCATAAAAAACGGCGCGGAATGCGCCGTTTTTTATGCTGTAAAGAAAGGGAGTGCAAACTCCCTTTTGTTCTCTAGACCGTTGTTTCTGGATGGTATTTCTTTTCCACTAATGTTTTTAGTTTTTGACTAGGGTGGAATGTCACCACGCGGCGGGCAGTGATGGGGATTGCTTCCCCTGTCTTAGGATTGCGTCCTGGACGTTGTGGTTTGTCGCGTAGTTCAAAGTTGCCAAAACCCGACAATTTCACACTTGTTCCTTGTTCTAGCTGAGCGCGAATTTCTTCAAAGAAGCTATCGACGATCATTTTGGCATCGCGTTTATTAAGACCCACTTGTTCAAGCAACAGGTCGGAGAGTTCGGCTTTGGTGGTTGTGCTGGTAATCATTTTTATCCTTTACATACGCAATTGCGCACCGTGTTGCTGCATGGCTTGCACCAACAGCACGATGCTGGGTTCTATTTCTAAATCGGTTAAGGTTTTTTGAGTATCTTGTAGTAACACGCGGAATGCAAGACTTTTTTTGCCTTGCTCTACGCCTTTACCGCGATACACGTCGAACAAGTTTACGCTTTGTACAAGCGGGGCAAGCACTTGCTGCATGGCATCCAACAAGGTTTGCACCGATACGCTGTCATCCACCAACACCGCCAAGTCGCGGCGCACGGGCAAGGATTTGGCAATCTCGGTCATGCGGGGGACTGCCGCGCCGCATACCGCGTCTAGTTCAACTTCAAACCAGATCGCGGCTTGCGGCATTCCGTATTCCTGCTGCCACTGCGGATGCAGCTCGCCCATGATGCCAACCACACGCTCGCCCAGCAAAATCTGCGCACAGCGACCAGGATGCAAGGCGGGATGTGTCGCGGCGGCAAAACGCACGCTTTGCGGCGCAAACAGGGCTTCGACATCGGCTTTGACATCGTAAAAATCCACGTTGCGTGCAGCAACGCCCCATTGTTCGGGTTGCACGGTGCCGTAAGCAATGCCCGACAAGCGTTGAGTTTGCGCATAACCTGTTTCGGCATGGGCAAAACACGCTCCCGCTTCAAACAACCGCACCCGCGCTTGTTTGCGATTCAAATTGAAACGCAAGGCTTCGACCAAGCCCGTCAACAAGCTGCTGCGCATTACCGCCAAGTTGCTGGCGATGGGATTTTGCAGCGCGACGGGAACGCAGTTGCCGCACAACGTGCGTTCAGCCGCTTCATCCACAAACGCGTAGCTGACGATTTCTTGATAATCGTGGCTAACCATGATTTGCTGCAAGTTTGCTAAGGCGCGGCGCGCTTCGGGCAAGGGCAACATGGTCAAGGCGGCTTGTGGCGGCAAGGCGGGAATGTGGTCGTAGCCATACACCCGCGCCAATTCTTCAATCAAATCGGCTTCAATCGACAAGTCAAAACGGAAGCTGGGCGGTTGGACGTTGAACACCAACTCGCCAGCCGCGTTGCTTTCTGTCGTAAAGGCCAGTTGCAGTCGTTGGAATAAATCGGCGATTTGCGCGGCTTCCAGCGTGATGCCCAACACGCGTTTGACGCGGGAGGGACGCAAGGTAATCGGCGCACGCGTGGGCAGTTCGCCTTGTACCGTGCTGATTTCGCCAACTTGCCCACCGCAGATGTCCAAAATCAATTGCGTGGCGCGTTCCATGGCACGGCGAGTAGCAGCGAAATCCACGCCGCGTTCAAAGCGGAAAGAGGAATCCGTCGCTAAACCAAAGCGGCGCGCTTGTCCTGCCATCACATCAGGATGGAAGAAAGCGCATTCCAAGAATAAATCTTGCGTGCTGGTTTCCACACCGCTGCCTTGTCCGCCCATGATGCCCGCCAATGCCAACACGCGTGCCTCATCGGCGATGACCAAAGTTTGTGCATCCAACGTGACCATCTGTTCGTTCAACAAGGTCAGCGTTTCGCCCGCTGCTGCGCGACGCACATTGACACCACCCGACAGCGTTGCCAAATCAAAGGCGTGCATGGGTTGCCCCATTTCCCACATCACATAGTTGGTCACATCGACCACGGCGTTGATGCTGCGCAAGCCGCTGCGCTCCAAACGGCGCACCATCCAAGTGGGCGTAGGCACGGCAGCATTGACAAAGCGAATCACCCGACCGCAATACAACGGGCAAGCCGCCGCATCCGCTACATTAACCGCCAACGTGTCGGAAATTGCCGCGCCGTGTTCAGGAATATCCAACGCATTCAAAGGACTACCCGTCAATGCCGCGACTTCCCGCGCAATGCCAACCATGCCCGAACAATCGCTGCGGTTCGGGGTGAGTTTCAGGGTAAACAGTTGATCGTCCAACGCCAAATACTCGCGGATGCTCATGCCTACGGGGGCATCATCGGGCAAAATCCACAAGCCCGAACTGTCATCCGCCAAACCGAGTTCCTTGTCCGAACACAACATCCCGAAGGATTCGATGCTGCGTACTTTGGCTTGTTTGATTTTGAAGTCCCCTGGCAACACCGCGCCGATGCGCGCACACGGCACTTTGATGCCCACTGCGACATTGGACGCGCCGCACACAATGGTCAGCGGCTGCGCCTCACCCACATTGACTTGACAGACATTCAAGCGATCCGCGTTGGGATGTTTGACGATTTCCAACACTTGCGCCACCACCACGTTGTTAAACGCAGGGGCAACAGCGGTTTGCTCTTCGACTTCCAAGCCCGCCATGGTCAGCAAATGTCCCAGCTCCGCGCTGGACAGGTCAGGATTGACCCACGTTCTTAACCAATTTTCAGAAAATTTCATAATTTATAGTCAGTTCATCATTTCTATTATCGCGATTGGATCGCTTAATTTAATTCGCTAATCAGGATATTCCATTTAGCTTTATGCTCAAACTTAAGCGCATTATCTCCCTCCAGTAGGTTGACGTAACACTCAGTAAATTCAAAAGTATTATCAAGCAAACGTAGATAATACTTGAGGGAAGGCATAATGCCATTCACGATAAGCTGGCAACCGTGAATGTTCTTAATGCGCTGAATCTCAGCTTGTATCGCATCCCACTCTTTGCCCTCAGGATATTGTGCTGTGGAAAGAATGTAATAGCGATTCACGGCGGTGGTCTGAAATTTTGCATAAGCATCGCGTACCAGTTGCAAGGTAATCGCAATGCCATGTTTAACTTCAACCGCTTCAAATACTCGTCCTTGCGCATCTATGAGTTCAATATCGCCAATACGTCCGCTGCGTCTGTCTGCCGAAGTATGGCTTTCTAACGGTAGCAATGTTTTTCCATCAAACCTTTTTGCCTCCTTTAATAAGCATTGATAAATGGCATAAAACGCCAATACAGGTAAGCGCGATGCGCCGTCAGCGGTATAGGACGCATTGAAATGTTGGTCGAGCAAACTCAAAATTGAACTAATAGACAACGCGGTCGGCTTGGCTAAGTCTATTTGCTGTTGATTGCGCTTAATCACCAAACCTTGCAAAACATAACTGAGATAAGCATGGCAATTGGCACCGTTTTGTACGTTATCAAGCAAACCGAGGAATGCGGTTTTCAACGACACAGGACTAATTGCCCCCGTATAGGCTAAGTTATACGGCACTTTTTGTTCTAATGAACGGGTGAGCCAGCCGCTCTCTGCCATTGCGGGGAATCGAGCATTTTTTAAAAATGGCGTGATGAAACGACTATCGAAAGTTCGCCCAGAATAACCGCCCGCAATGCCGTCTTGATGGTTGCGAATATCCTGTTCAGGGTGAAGTATTTTATAGACCAAACTGGTCAGAAATACCGTTAATACACCCTTCGCACTTTCTGAATAGTGCAAAATCACGGCGAGTTGTGCTTGCTCAGGCGAACTCAGTGCCGTTTGTATTTGCTCACCCGAAGCCACTTGCGACAACGAGCTGTCATATTGAGTAGCCAAAAAATCCAAGACAGATTGGGTCATAGTAATTGCGCTTTAATTTGTTGCGAAATGGCTTTTATCATGGGGATGCAGACCGAGTTTCCTATTTGTCGGTAGAGTTCAGCCGTATTGTTAATTTTTACAAAATCCTCAGGAAATCCCATAATTTTATAGCACTCGTTGATCGTGAGTTTCCGAACCATGCCTTGATCGTAAATCCAAAAACGTCCTGATGACTCTTGCGAAGGCAGCGCGGGATGCACCCCTTCCACAGAATAAATTCGATTGGGCTGTTTATGCACCCTAGAAAGGTTTTCTGTGCCTGGTCTTACGCCTGCCAGACGAATTTTTTTATTACGATAACCGACAAAAATCAATCCAGAACGCTGAACTTTAAAGGCATCTAACAAAGTAAAAGGCTCGTTCAAATACTCAAAGTCTGCGTTTTTTTCCAATATGTCGCGCAGTACTTTTTTGGGCTGTTTGTCAATTTTCGTAAAATCAAAAACCTTTTCAGGGTGGGCAATGATGATGAGCCGCTCTCTATTTTGGGCAACGCCAAAATCCGACGCATTCAACACTTTCCAAGAAACTTTATAGCCCAATAATTCCAAGTCTTTAATGATGATTTTGAGCGTATTACCACCATCATGGTGAACGAGGTGCTTAACGTTTTCCAAAAAAACCACCTTGGGTTTTCGCTTTTCAATAATTTGAAAAACGTTGTAAATCAACGTTCCCCGCGTATCTTCAAATCCTTTCATTTTCCCTGAAATGCTAAAAGGCTGACAAGGAAATCCCGCTGTCAGTACATCATGTTCAGGGACAACCTCTAAATCAATTTTAGTGATGTCACCAAATGGCACTTCACCAAAATTGAGTTCATAAGTTCTTTGTGCGTGGTAATTAAATTCCGAGGTAAAAACACACTTGCCATTTAATGCCTGCATAGGAATTCTGAACCCCCCTATGCCCGCAAATAAATCCACAAAAGTAAACTCAGGCTGCTTAGGCGGCGGAAAGGGGACATCAAATTGCAGCGGCAAATAATCTTGCAACTGTTGCTCTACTTTAAACGACAATACTTCCGCTAATTGTGAAAAATAATGCGCTGCGGGGAGTTGATAATGACGCGATGCGTTCGTCAGATGATTCTGAAAATAATGCGTCAAGTGAGCCAAGCCATCATCAGATGGCTTGCTCACTTCGATTTTTAATTTTTGCTTTATAGCAGAATATCTACGCATTATTCACGAACATTATTTGAACTATTTTTAACCCACACATTAAGAATCTACTTAATTAAACTGTTTGAGGAAGCGCAAATCGCTCTCATAAAACAGACGCAAATCGTTTACGCCGTAGCGCAACATTGCCAAGCGTTCCACGCCCAGCCCGAAGGCGAAACCTAGATACTTTTCGCTATCAATGTTGACGTGTTTGAGCACGTTGGGATGCACCATGCCGCAGCCGCCGATTTCTAACCAGCCGCCTTTCCAGCTCATATCCATTTCAGCCGACGGTTCGGTGAAGGGGAAAAACGAGGGGCGGAAGCGCACTTGCAAGTCGTCTTGTTCAAAAAAGCGTTGCAGAAAATCTTGCACCACGCCTTTGAGATTGGCGAAGCTGATGTCTTGATCCACCCACAAGCCTTCGACTTGGTGGAACATCGGCGAATGTGTGGCATCCGAATCGACGCGATACACCCGCCCTGGGGAAATAATTTTCAGCGGCGGGGCGTTTTCTTCCATGTAATGCACTTGCACGGGCGAAGTATGCGTCCGCAAAACGTGTTGCGGATCAATGTAAAACGTGTCGTGCATGGCACGCGCGGGGTGATTTTCAGGAATGTTCAGCGCGGTAAAATTGTAGAAATCGTGTTCGATTTCAGGACCATCCGCCGTGGCAAAGCCCAGCGAATGAAACAGTTGTTCAATGCGTTGCAAGGTGCGTGTCACGGGGTGCAAACCACCCATGCCCAACCCGCGCCCTGGCAAGGTCACATCCAACGATTCGGCAGCGAGTTTTTGCGCCAATTTTTGGTGTGCCAATGCGTCGCGGCGAAGGTGTAACGCGGCTTCGATGCCTTGCTTCACTTGGTTGATGCGTGCGCCCGCAGCGGGGCGTTCTTCCGCAGATAATTTACCTAAGCCCTTGAGCAATTGGGTCAAACTGCCCTCTTTGCCCAAATACTTGGCTTTGGCTTGTTCTAATTCGGCTTCGTCGTTCATGGCAGCAAACTGTTGTTGCGCCTGTTCGAGAATGTCTTGGAGTGCTTGCATGATGGAAACTTACCTTTAAGCTGTTGGTCGATAGTCGTTAGTCGTTAGTTGGTAAGATATGGGTAAATTCATTATCTTTACAATATATTCAAATAGATATGTTCATATTCGTATCCAGCAAACTAAAAACCAACGACTAGCGACTAACAACTCACATCGCTTACCAGAATTTTAAAATGATAAAGGAGGCAGAAGCCTCCTTTATCACGCGACTACATTTCAATATGAGATGCAGTTGACCGCGTCGTTTTGCTTACAGACCGAGGCTGGCTTTCGCTTGTGCAACGAATTGCGCAAACGCTGGCTTATCAAACACGGCGATGTCAGACAAAACTTTACGATCCACTTGAATGTCTGCTTTTTTCAGGCCATTCATGAATACGCTGTATGGCATACCGCATTCACGCGCTGCCGCATTGATACGCGCAATCCACAAGGTGCGGAATTGGCGTTTCTTTTGACGACGATCACGGTAAGCATATTGACCCGCCTTCATGACCGCCTGTTTAGCGATACGATAGACGTTCTTGCGGCGACCACGATAGCCCTTGGCTTTGGCTAACAGTTTCTTGTGCGTTGCACGGGCGACGACCCCACGTTTTACTCTTGGCATATTTCGCTCCTTATGCGTAAGGCATCATGGCGCGAACCGATGCTGTATTGGTTGCGTGAACTTCAGCTGTACCGCGTAACTGACGTTTGCACTTAGTGGTCTTCTTAGTCAAAATATGACGTTTGAAAGCTTGTGAACGCTTGATACTGCCACCCGCGCGAACGACAAAACGCTTCTTCGCTCCGCTTTTGGTTTTCATCTTAGGCATAACAACTCCTTAAGTTATGATGCGAGGTGTTTTCCGACTGGAAAAACTTGATAACCCATACATCACTTTTTATCGGGGAAAGGTAAAACATCGTTTGAATCTTCCCCATTGAATTCAAACAACAATTCGGTTATTTTTTCTTAGCCTTAGGGGACAACACCATCACCATTTGGCGACCTTCCATCTTAGGAAACTGCTCAACCACTGCGTATTCGTCCAGATCAGCGCGCACGCGCTCAATCAAGCGCATCCCAATTTCTTGGTGGGCAATTTCACGACCACGGAAACGCAAGGTGATTTTAGTTTTGTCGCCCTCGGACAGAAATTTAATCAAATTGCGCAACTTGATGTTGTAATCGCCATCGTCCGTGCCAGGACGGAATTTGATTTCCTTAATCTGCACTTGCTTTTGCTTGAGCTTGGCTTCGTGCAGCTTTTTACTTTCGGCATATTTGAATTTACCGATGTCCATAATGCGACACACGGGCGGATCGGCTAAAGGTGAAATTTCCACCAAATCCAATTCTGCAACATCTGCCAAACGCAAGGCTTCCGCGATGGAAACAATACCGAGCGGTTCTTTTTCTACGCCAATGAGACGCACGCGAGGTGCGGTAATCTGCTCATTCATGCGTTGTGCTTTATCTTGTGCTATTGCCATTCTCCACTGAAATTAACTGTCCGCTTAACGCATCAAGATGACGCGATTGACAAGGGAAGTTTTTTTATTAAGGTGCTGCGTACCAATAATTGGGTATTGAGTTGTTAGTCGCTAGTCGCTAGTCGTTAGTTTTTAGTGGGTGAGGAGAAAGGTTTTTCTCATCCGCCAATACAGTAACGTGTAGCTTCCCCGTATTAACTAACGACTAACCGCTAACGACTAACAGCTTAATTACGCCCAACCAGACAACATTAAGCCGTGCGCCCGTTTTGTACTTCGGTTTGCAAACGCAAAAGCAAGGCTTCTAACGTCATTTGTCCGAGGTCTTCACCACTACGGGTACGCACGGCAACTAAACTTCCTGCTACTTCCTTATCGCCTATGATAATTTGATAAGGCAATTTCTGTAAACTATGCTCTCGTATTTTATAGGTAATTTTCTCATTACGCAAATCCAATTGCACACGCAATCCTGCTGAGCGTAAGGCTTGTGCCACTTGGGCGGTGTATTCGGCTTGTGCTTGCGAGATATTCATCAACACCACTTGAATCGGCGACAGCCACAGTGGGAATGCGCCCGCGTGATGTTCGATCAAAATGCCGATAAAACGCTCCATCGAACCCAAAATCGCACGGTGCAACATCACAGGCGGTTTGCGGGTGTTGTCTTCATCGACAAATTCCGCATTCAGGCGCACAGGCAAATTGAAATCCAACTGTATCGTGCCGCACTGCCACAACCGCCCCAAGCTGTCTTTTAACGTAAATTCGACTTTAGGACCATAAAACGCGCCTTCGCCTGGTTGAATTTCATAATCCAAGCCATTTTGTTGCAACGCCGCTGCCAAGCCTGCTTCGGCTTTATCCCACGTTTCATCCGATCCCACGCGCTTTTCGGGGCGGGTGGACAGTTTAACCAACACTTCGCTAAAGCCAAAATCGCGATACACCGCGTTTAACATCACAATAAATTGCGACACTTCGGGTTCAACTTGCGCTTCGGTACAGAAAATATGCGCATCGTCTTGGGTAAAACCGCGCACCCGCATCAAGCCGTGCAACGACCCCGACGATTCATTGCGATGACAGGAGCCAAATTCCGCCAAGCGCAAGGGTAAATCGCGGTAGCTGTGCAGCCCGTGATTAAAAATTTGCACATGCCCAGGGCAATTCATCGGTTTCACCGCATAGTCGCGGTTTTCCGAATGGGTGGTGAACATATTGTCGTGGTAGTTTTCCCAATGCCCAGATTTTTCCCACAAAGAGCGATCCATGATGGTCGGCGTGCGCACTTCTTGGTAATCATATTCGCGGAATTTAGCACGCATATATTGTTCGACTTCTTGCCAAATCGTCCAACCTTTAGGATGCCAAAACACCATGCCAGGAGAAGAATCCTGCATGTGGAACAAATCTAATTGCTTCGCTAGTTTGCGGTGATCGCGCTTTTCCGCTTCTTCCAATTGATGCAAATAGGCTTCTAATTCGTCTTTTTTTGCCCACGCCGTGCCATATATGCGTTGCAGCATTTCATTTTTGGAATCGCCGCGCCAATACGCACCCGCCAACTTCATCAATTTAAAGACTTTTAATTTGCCTGTCGAAGGCACGTGCGGACCGCGACACAAATCCGTGAATTCGCCTTGGGTGTAAAGCGACACAGCTTGATCTGCTGGAATCGACGCGATGATTTCCGCTTTGTAATGCTCGTTAATGCCTTTGAAATACGATACCGCTTCGTCACGCGGCAACACTTTGCGAGTGACGGCAAAATCTTTTTTCGCCAATTCACCCATGCGCTTTTCAATCGCGGTCAAATCTTCAGGCGTAAATGGGCGATGATAGGAAAAATCATAAAAGAAGCCATTCTCAATCACAGGTCCAATGGTCACTTGTGCATCAGGGAACAATTCTTTAACCGCGTGCGCCAACAAATGCGCGGTGGAATGACGAATCACTTCCAAGCCCGCAGCATCTTTGTCGGTGATAATCGCCAACGCCGCATCCGTCGAAATCAAATACGAGGTATCGACTAACTGACCCTCCACCCGCCCCGCCAATGCCGCCCGCGCCAAGCCCGCACCTATGCTGGCGGCCACCTCGGCAATCGTCACAGGCTGGTCAAACTGACGTTGCGACCCATCGGGTAAAGTAATTACAGGCATGATTCCTAATTCCTAAAAAAACAAATACGGCGATGCCGCATTCAAAACAATCGTATTGGCTGCGCAAACAGCACGAGGCTCATGCCCCGCAAAACCCGCGCATTATAGTGTGCTGCGGGGAATTTACAATTTATTCCCGAAAATTTCAGGGTAAATGCGTGCGATTTCGCTACACTCATCGCAGCTACTCTGCTTCATGGGTCTGGTGAAATTTGACAATCTGGCGGCGGTCGCGTTTGGAGGGGCGACCTTTGAAGAGGAATAGCGGGGCATCGACGCGCAGTTGGTCGGCAAGGATGGCGCGTTTTGCTTTGCTCTCTTCGGTTTCGCGGTATAGCTTCTGCGCGTCGGGGGCGGAGCCGCGTTTGTTGGAAATCGCCAGCATGTCGATGTGAAACACGAAACGCCCCAGCCGCAATTCCAACTGGTCGCCCGCGCCCACCGTCTTGGCGCGTTTAGCTTCCACGCCGTTGACCTTGACTTTGCCGCTATCCACCGCCTCAGCCGCGAGGCTGCGGGTTTTATAAAAGCGCGCCGCCCACAGCCATTTGTCGATGCGCAATTTTTCGTTGTCTTCGTTCATGGCGTGATTATAGGCGGTTAGTCGTTAGCTATTAGTCGTTAGTTTTGGTTGCTAGGGTGGTCAATGTAGCGCATTAGCAAACTTTATTCAATATATTCATGTATATATGCTACACTAACGACTATCGACTAACAACCCACTTCAACTAAAGGTTCCCGATGTACCCCGTTCACGATGTAGATGCCATGCTGTTGTTATCCCTTGCGGTCGCTGCCAAGCGTCGCCCCGCCGATTTGATTGAAATCGCCACCGCCATTGATTTGGCGCAGGAAACCATTCCTTCCAGCAACAAGCTTTCTGATGCTTTTGCGCGTTTGTCTGCTTATGGGCTGATAGTCGAGCTTGACGGTGGGTACGCGCTTTCTGAAGATGCTCAAAAGATGATGGAGAGCCAGCGCAAAAAGGACGATAACGCCAAGCGTATTTATAAGCTCAAAGAACATCTGGCGGATTATCACCTCGCGGGCGACGAACACGCGACGACGTGGATTCATCCCGACAAAATCCAAGTTGCGGTGGATGCACATTTAAAAGCGAAAAAATCGGGCGTGCGGAATTTGTTGATGCCGAAAACACAGGCGCAAATTGACTTCAAAAAACAGCCATTCAATCCCTTTTATTCACGCAAGAATCGCGATTGAACATGAACGATACTCTCAGCACCGCTTTCACCGACCTAAATTTATCGCCCACCATGCAAACGGTTTTGCAGCAACTGGGCTACACCCGCATGACTCCCATCCAGGCGGCGAGTTTGCCCATCACGCTGGCGGGTAAAGATTTAATTGCGCAAGCCAAAACGGGCAGCGGCAAGACGGCGGCGTTTTCCATTCCGCTGCTGACCAACCTGAATCCGCGCCGTTATGCCGTGCAAGCCATGGTGCTATGCCCCACCCGCGAACTCGCCGACCAAGTGACGCAAGAGCTGCGCCGCTTGGCGCGTGCGGCGGACAATATCAAAATCCTGACCTTGTGCGGCGGCTCGACCATGCGTCCGCAAATCGCCAGTTTAGAACACGGCGCGCACATCGTGGTCGGCACGCCAGGGCGCATCATGGATCACATCGAACGCGGCACGTTGAATTTGGACGCGCTGAACACCTTGGTGCTGGACGAAGCCGACCGTATGTTGGACATGGGCTTTATTGATGCCATGGCGTATGTGATTCGGAATTGTCCGAGGGAGCGTCAGACCATGTTGTTCTCCGCCACCTATCCCGAAGGCATTGCGCGCTTGGCACGCCAGTTTATGCGCGACCCGCAGGAAGTGCAGTTGCTCGACCTTCACGAAGAAAGCAAAATCCGCCAGCGTTTCTACAAAATCGAAAATGCCCAGCGTCTGGCAGCCGTCGCCATTTTGCTCAAACACTATCGCCCCGTCAGCACGTTGGCGTTTTGCAACACCAAACAACAATGCCGCTCGCTGCTGGAATTGCTGCACGCGCAAGGCATCCACGCGCTGACCCTCAACGGCGATATGGAACAACGCGAACGCGACCAAGTGCTGATTCAATTCGCCAACCGCAGTTGCTCGGTGCTAGTCGCCACCGACGTGGCAGCACGCGGGTTGGACATTGCCCGACTGGAAGCCGTCATCAATGTGGATGTGACCCCCGACCCCGAAGTGCATATCCACCGCATCGGACGCACAGGACGCGCCGACGAAAACGGCTGGGCACTCAGTCTGTGCGGCTCCACCGACCGCCACCGCATCCTCGGCTTAGCACAGATGATGAAAATCGAACCCGAATGGCATGAGTTGAGCGAGTTGCAAGCCGAAGACGACGAACCGCTCACCCCGCCCATGGTGACCCTACAAATCCTCGGTGGTCGCAAAGAAAAAATCCGCGCAGGCGATGTGCTAGGCGCACTCACGGGCGATGCAGGCTATCAAAAAGAACAAATCGGCAAGATTAACGTGACTGAATTCTCCACTTATGTCGCAGTGGATAGGCATATTGCACACGCAGCGGTGCGGAAACTCAATGCGGGGAAAGTGAAGGGCAAGCAGGTGAGGGTGAGGGAGCTTTAAAGGCTAGGAAGGGGAAAGAGGGAAGGGAGAAGGGAAAAACCAGCTTTTCTAACAAGGGATGCGAGGATTTACCCGATGGGGTATTGATGAATATCACGCCCAACCCAATCAGTTTTCTGCCAACGTTATGCGACAATTCAGTCCAAAATATCAAACACTATTGGTGTCGATTTATGATTAATTTTCAAATGGAGTTTTCTGCCGATGTGGTATTTTGATGGCGTAATTATTGCTACCTGTAATGTGTGCAGGGGCAAGCAAGAAATATATGTGGTTGATTTGGATGTAAATTGCTACGGCGGCGAGTACCACGAGAATGGAATGGGTCAAGAAAGCAATTATGAAATTTCCCAGACGTACTCTTGCAGCAAGTGTGGTTCTGAATTCGAAATTTCCTTTGATGCCACCGAATATCCAGTGGACACATTGACTTACGTTATCAATAACTCCAAAGGGGTTAATTGCGAAGGAGAACCTTTCATGGAGTATGTCGACGACAGCCCGATCTATACATTTCCTGTTCCTGAAATATATATCCCCAGCCAAAGGATAATTACAGACCTTTCAGAATTAAATAACACTACTCCAAGGTTGATAGCTCTGATTCAGAAAGATAGCAGTTACATACACAGAATATCGCCCAGAGAATTCGAAGAAATAATTGCTGAAATTTTCAGACAACAAGGATTTGAAGTCGAGCTAACCAAACGAACCCGCGATGGAGGTAAAGATGTTATTGCAGTTCATCGCAATGCAATGGGAATCGACACTCGCTACTTTATTGAGTGCAAAAGATATGCGCCCAGCAATAAAGTCGGCGTTGCTATAGTTCGCGCTCTATATGGGGTTCACTCTGGCTTGAGTGGTGCAAACAAATCTATAATTGCTACTACTTCAACATTTACCTCCGAAGCAATCCGATACGCTAATGAAGGTTTGAGAAGCAAATGGGAAATGGATCTAAAGGATATCCGTGATGTGCTTGGTTGGATATCTAACTATAAACCTAAAGCATAGCGTGGTTGCGTGGCATTTGTTGGGCTTCGCTGACGCTCAACCCAACCTACGTGGGGACAACGAACATAGCCTGCGTAGGGCGCAATCGTTATATTCATCGTGTAATCAAACAATTGGTGCAATGCGCTTCGCTTATTGCACCCTACGTTACTGAATAAAGAGTCACAACATGCCATACGTAAATATCCAAATCACTCGGGGAGCCACGAGAGAGCAGAAGGCTCAACTGGTTAAGGACATCACCGATTCGCTTGTGCGCGTACTCGGAAAAAAACCTGAGCACACGCATATCGTTATTCAGGAAATAAATGAGGAGGACTGGGGGTTTTCAGGTCTATTGACGGACGAATGGAAAACCCTAAAACAGCCCGCGTAGGTGCGAAGCCCAACTTTACCGCGTGGTTGTGTGGCATTTGTTGGGCTTCGCTGACGCTCAACCCAACCTCCGTGGGGACAGCGAACATAGCCCGCGTAGGGTGCAATCGTTATTGCGCCGTATGAATTCATTGTGTAATCAAATAATTGGTGCAATGCACTTCGCTTATTGCACCCTACGTTGCTGAATAAAATGTGCTGCGCGGGGTGTCTTGGTGTTATTGAATCATAAAAGTTTCATATTCCAGCAGGTCTATTTTTTTGGATAGCCAGACGAAGCTTACGAGTACGGTCATTAGCAGGGCGAGGGCGAAGCCGTAGCCGTAAAAAGCGGGACCGAGCAAGATGGAAATCCAAGTAAACAGGATATTGAGTACGACAAATCCCCCTGTTAAGCACAATACAATAAAGCGTTTGTCTAAATAAAACAGCACATTCAGTATGCCCAGCAATACTACTTGCAAACTGGCGGCGATGACGTCGATATAGAGTAGTGGCAGATATAGCGTCGAAATGCCCAGCCAATTGAGGATAGATTCGCCCATCACGATGATCAGGAGGGCGGCGATGGTTTGTGTTTTGATGATTTCAAAGATGCCGAAGCGGATGGTTTGCACCATGTTATTGCGATGCTCTTCGATAATTTCCAGCGAACCGCCTGTGCGCACGGTGTTGTAGAACGCATCGTAGTATTCAACAAAATCGGTTTCCATGCGCACTAAAAATATCGCCATACCAGGAATAATCGACAAATACGCTAGAAACACAGGTAGGTCGTAAATGACCGATGCGCGTAAGGGACCGATGATGGCTTGGCTAGTATGGGGCGTGAACCAGAACATAAATTTGTCTATCCACACGCCAAAGTTGTAGAAAAATCCTATCCATAACAGCATGGGATAGAGCGATTTAAGATCAAAAACTTCAAATGAAATAAAGGTTTTGGCGGGAAAATTGCGCAAAATCAATGCCCACATGCCACTTAACATGATGGTGTGTCCAATCACAAAGCCTGTCATTAAGCCTTCTAGGTGCGCGCCGCGCAAAAATAATGCCGCCAATACGGTGATGGTATAGCCCAAGAAATAGAGCCAAACGATGGCTTTGTATTGTTTGATCCCCGATAGAAAAATGGTGGCGATCCAGATGTTGCACATCAGCACAAAGGCCGCCAGCAGCAAAATGCGATACAACACGGTTTGCGCGGGGAATAAAAATACCGCACATAACCAGCCTAACGCGCCGCCAAACACGGTGACGGTGAGGGCAATGGCGTGAAAGTTGGTCAGTACAATGTCGCTGCGTTTTTCGTAGAGGCGATCGGCGGTAAAACGGGTGAGTGACAGTTGAAATGGCCCTGTGAAAATCAGCGAAGCGGCGATCACATAGGTGATAGAGACTTGAAATTGCACGACCATCTCGCCTGGTATCTGGATGGCATAGCTCAATACCCCGATCAATAAAATGCCGACAATGGACAATACCCATGCCCCAGAACTGATGACTGCCGCAAAGGAATAGGCGTGCAACAACGACAATAAATTGTCGCGTTTTAAAATTTTGCGAAGTTCAAAACCTATACCTGCCATTTATATCTTCCTGTACGCGCCATCTACATTTAGCAAGCGATTTCACGGGCTTGATCCGTGAGTGATTTTTGATAGAGCGCGCGATATTTAGCGAACATCATGTCTTGCGTGTAATAGGCTTCAACACGCGCGATGCCCGCTGCTTGGGCTTTGCGCCAGAGATCAAGATTGCTAAATAGCTTAACCGCAGCAAGGGCTAAGGCTTCTGGATCGGCTATTCCAACGATTTCACCTGCGGCTCCCAGTGCTTGATCAGCTGCATCTAGCCCATAAAGCAGTTGTCGGCATGAACCCACGTCGGTTGCTACCGCAGGTACGCCAGCGGCAAACCCTTCTAACAAGACCAAGGGCAGGGCTTCGCTGATGCTGGAGAGTACAATCAGCCCAATTTTGGGCATTAAATCATCAATTTTTTGAAACCCCAAGAATTTCACTTTATCTTTTAGCCCTAAACTTTCGGCAATTTGATGACATTCTTCCGCATAAGCACGGTCTTCGTCTTCAGGGCCTGCAATCCACGCTTCGGCTTCGGGCAGACGATTGACCACGGTGCGCATAGCGCGAATAAAGGTTTTGACATCTTTAATCGGCACAACTCGCCCTAATAAGCACATGACTAAAGGGGGATCCATGGGGCGCAGGGCGCGCAGCTTGGTCATGCGCGGCAAGTCGATACCATTGGGGATATTTTGGGTGCGGCTACTTTCTGCACCATCACGTACTTGGCGCAGGCGGTTGATTTCGTACAACGCCACAATATCGTCTGATGCGTCGTAACACACTCGCCCCAAGGCTTCAAATAAACGTATCCACAGCTCCCGAAAATAGGAGATTTCCGAGGCATCTTTTTCAAACGCGCCGCGATTATCGGCAATCCATTCGCTTTGAAACAAGTCTATTTTGCGCTCTTTGGTGTAAATCCCATGTTCGGACAAAATCAGCGGGCGACCTGTTTGCCACTTTAGCAACGCGCCCAAAAATCCTGCATAACCTGTGGAAATAGTGTGATAGCAGCGGGCAGGAATGGCGGTGTGGGCGATGCGTGCCAAGGTCCAAATCGGTGCGTGCATGATGCGTACGGTCCAAAAATAATCAACGAAAGAGGGGTCGGTGCAATGGGTGCGATACTCATCCGTGATGCGCTTCCAAGATAAATCACCGTATAAAAAAGCCGATTCATCCAGTGCTTGCCCGTCTTGTAACATAGGTAAAATTGCCTGCATCGCGGCCGTGATACTTCCTTTTTCATCGGTTTCGGCGGCTTGTCGAAACTGCTGGTGTAAGTTTGCCATTTGATCGAACGCGCCTTGATCGGAGCGGCTAGGGGCGACCAACGGCACGCGATGTCGCTCGTGCATGTAATGGGTTTCCAGATGTACGACGTTGTCGGGTAAGATGTATTTCGCTTTGCCGTAATCTTCGCGCCGACTGCCGATGAAGCAGATGCCAAAACGAATCTCAGGAAAGCCCCGAATGATTTGATTGACCCAACTCGACACCCCGCCGCTCACAAAGGGGAAGGTGCCTTCTAGCAATAACAACACATCACATTCTGTTGCGGTAGGAAATTCCGTCGTCGCCGTCGGCTTATCCTGTAACAGGTTCGTCGGCGTGGCGGTCAGTTTCAGGCGAGATAGTGTTTTCTGGAGTGGCAGGGGTAGTTTCATGGTTCATCCAATAGTCGCGCAACGGCATCAGTGCGGGTAAGTAATGCGCATTGCGTGCATCCGCAAACAGGGCACGAATGTCAGCAAAACGACGTTGCAAAAAGCGCAATTCTGCTAAATAGGGGAGCAATCGCTCGTAAGTGAATTTTTCGGTATTCGCGTGTTGTAGTGCATGGTCGGCCGCATCCGCATTCCCCTGAGATAATTCTAACCGCGCCAACATAAACCATAATCCCGCATCCTGTTCGGCACGATATTGCTGGGCTAATTGGATATGTTCACGCACTTGTGTGGCACTGAACAAGCGCATATCGCCCTGCACTAAGTCTTGATAAATCAATTCAAAATACAATTCGGCGATGCGCTTGTGTGCTTGATATTGTTGATCCGCATCACTCAGTTCCGCTAGGGTATGGATGGATGCTTGTATGCGCTGGGCGATCTGTTTTTCTTTGCCATCTAAAATTCCATAGGCTAAGAGTCGTATATCATCTGATGAGTCCGATAAGAGTTTACGTAACATATTGCCCGTGACGCGTGCAGGTGTTTCTTCTACCGCCATCAAGGCATTCAAGCGATGGTCAAGTGGGGTCTCGGCATTATTGAGCTGACTGCGCACCCGCCCACTGCGAAACCCTGTGCCTTCGCGATTGCGATGGGTGGTGTAGCGCGGAATATGTTTGTTGACAAACAACGGCAAACGATAATGACGCGGCAACCAGACCCCTAGCAAGAATCCTAATAGCGCGCCTAGCAACCCGACCACGGGCATAAAAAAGTTATAACTGAATAGAAAAAGTAGCAACCAGCCACGCGGATGACGATAGGTTTTGGGGATTAACCAGCGTATCGCGATCGCCAATATTATGCTGCCAAGGGTGTGTAGCGTGAAGTAGGTGACCATGACTTCCATGCTGCTACTGCGCTGTAATAGCACGAACCAACTGCCAGACTCAAGGGCTATCGCCAGGGTTAATAACTTATACCACACAACGCGCCACCAAGTTTTTGAGTGTATCGGCAGGCGTATCTAACCCCAAAGCCTGCACATGCACCGTGACTTGAGCCGTTAAAAAATCCACCTCAAAGCGATCTTGTATTGCGCTTTCGATGCGGTGTAAATAGCCTTCTACCGCAGCGGGTCCTGCCAGTGTCAATAAGGTCAATAAGGCATGGCGGCGTTTTCCTGAGAAGTGCCAGTTAATATCCACGCCCCGATTCAGCCGCTTGACTTGCTCATAAATATCCAGTGAGCGCGCGTCGCTCTCAAAGACCAAGACCACTAAGCTCGATTCCACGCCTTCGTTCACTTTGATGCGATGCAGGCGCACGATGTCTAGTGCGAGCTCAATGGGGCAATCAGGTACCGCTTGCAATACGGGATAGACGGCGTGACCAATCGCCACCCCATCAGCATAGAAGCCTGCGAACACAGAAAGCTGTTGTAATGCATTGTCGTTTAAAGCAAAAAACGGTAGCTTTTCCACCACCAACAGCCCGACCAAGATGTCTTGTGAGGTCAATAAGGGGGCGCAAATCAGGTAGCGACTCTGATCGCGCGCCTCAACAGACATCGCCCCCGTCTGCACATGCGCTAAGCTGCGATGTTCTACGCTGTATTGCACCAAAGGGTCATCTTGCGCTAACGGGGTCACGACCCCTAGGCTCGCTGTCGCTTGCTCGGAAAAGGACTCGTTTGACCCCATGCCATAGAGTGCGGCAATTTCCAACTGACAATGTTGTCCTAGCAGTTGAATAAACTCCTGCGCACAAGGGAGTTCACGCCCCGTTTGGGTGCTAGAGAGTTTGCGTAACCGCAGCAGCGTTTCCCGTAAAGTTAATGGTTTTGCCAATAAATCCTGCTCTAGCCTGTCGTGTGACAAACGCAGTAAATAGTGATTTTTAGTCAGTGTGCCTAGGCGTTCATCTAAGTAGGCGTTAATGACGCGCAGTCGATGAATATGGGCATTCCACATGTCGGAAAACTGCCCACATACCAAGGTCAGCAACAGTCCGCCCATAAAATATATTTTAGGAAAATCAATCGACGAATGACCTACTTTGATTTCCATAAGCGGCAAAACCAACCAACTCCCCAAGACGATCATCACCGCCAACACCCCCATCGCCGTACCATAACGCATCGCCAATAAGGCGGGGACGATCCACAACCAAGGGAATTGTGCCTCCAAACCGAAGGGATCTTCGGGCGTTATCCATAAACGCAATGCAATTGCGAGGGTGCAAAACAAGCCTGTTTCTAACAAAGCCCAGCGCAATACCCGCGAAAAACCGCTATCGCTATCGTGCTGAGGAAACAGGTGGCGCAGCATATTGCGCAAGGCAATGACAGCACGCTGTTGAAAAGAACCAAAAAAAGTGTTCAAGGTGATAGTTGGTAGTTATTAGTCGTTAGTTGGTAGTCGTTAGATAATACTGGGAAGCTGCTCGATACTGTGTTTTTTACAAGATATTCAAGTAGATGAGAGAATTTTTTTCATCCCACCAACTAAAAACTAACGACTAGCGACTAGCGACCCAATACCCAATTATTTGTAGGCAACCACTTACTTGGCTAATGCACTGCTTGCTGGATGGGGGCTAAGAGTTCATCTATTAACTTTTGTGCAACGCCTGATAGAGACTCGCGACTCCATCCTGTGCGTCCCCCTGTTGCTGCCCAGAGTACTTCACCACTGGCGACATCAATAACTTGCAAGGTCATCCCGACGGCAGGTTCGCCATCCACACCGACTTTATAACGCCATTCCGACACACTGCCTGTCAACGCATATTGGCGTTTTTCTTTACGCGCCCAGAGCAATGCCGCATCTAATTGCTTACGATCCATGCTTTCAAACAAGGTTTCGGTCAGCAAATTATTAGGATAACGCTGCATATTGAGCTTGCCCGCCGCCCGCAACACATTTTCAGCAATCGCTTCTGCTCGTAATCCCGCTTGCGGGGTTTCCGTGTAATTGACAAAAGGCAAAATAACCCATTCCGCATTTGCCACTAAGGTAGGGGATGGTCCCACTTCTACGGTACTACAGCCTGCTAAGCAGACGAACCATAATATGATTATCCAACGCATCTATGCTCTCTTTTCTCTGTTATTCATCGCGCCTGAACGCGTCTAATGCCCCACCTAAGTGGCATAAGTACCAGTATATAAATTTTCGGGTATTTTAAGTCGTTAGTTTAATGGTGGAAATCTGTCCGATACTATATTCTTTGCAATATATTCAAATAGATAAGAAAAATTTTCACCCCGTAAACTAAAAGCTAACGACTAGAGACTAACAACTCAATACCCAATTACTTGTACATAACACCTTACTATTCAATAAAACCACTGATAATGCACGCCCAATTCCCGCGTGCCTTTTAGCACTTGAGGGCTACTACTCACACTTTGCAGATGCAGCCTCAAGACATCGTTGCCCAATACACTGCCCGCCAAGCCGCCCCGCAAGTGATAGCCTAGCCCACTGATACTGTTTTGACTGCATCCTATTTCAGCAAAAGGTCGCCATCCGCGTGTATAAGCTTGCTCAGCACTTGTTCCCAATCCTAACGTCACCCCCGTCGTCATTGAGCTGACAGGCATAAAAGCAAAGTTTGCCAGATTTACCCCTACGGGAGCAAGGCGGGCAATTTGTGCGTCATACCGCCCTGTGCGGCTAAACTGGTTTGAAGACACGCTCGCCCGTAAAATAATGTCGGGATACGCTAGGCGAAAACGGCTACCCCATTCTAGCCCCCAATGGCTACCTGTTCCTAAAGGGGTACCTGACTGCGTATCATATTGCTGCACCCCCAGATCTAGGCGTGCATAGTCGCGACTGCTCACGCCATATATGCCACTGACTTCAATGCCACGCCGCATGCCACCCAGTCGCAATAGAGTGGAGTCGCTCGTTGCTTGATTCAACCCCAGTGATGCGACAAGCTGCAAGGTGCGTGCCCACGTGGTGCTGTAGTCTAACACGATGCCCTGATGCGCTACGGCAGACTGACGATGTGCTACGGTTGCGGCCCAGTAGCCTTTATCGGTTAACTGATGAAGTGTGAGTGCAACGGTCTCATCCATACGCGGGACATTGGGCAACGCGGCAATATCGCTGGAAAACTGACTCCGTCGCACCAGCTTGGGGGTGATAGACAGGGTGGGACTCAGGAATATCCCCGCATTTAAATGCGTTTCCACGCTGCTCAGCACGCCTAGTTGTTGGCTGGTTATCCGCGCTTGTGTGCTGGTGTGAGGGGCTATCGTTCGTTCGATGAGTTGTGCGTGTAGTTGCAAGTCATTGGGTAAATACGCTAATTGGTCAAATGCCCAGGTTTGTGCTTGTCCCCGACTGCCACTTCGCTGCGCGGCTTCAATACGGTCATACATGGGTAACCAATCGGGAACCTCATCTAATAAACGCACTAACTGATGACGGTCATCGCTTAACAGCAATAACGACAACTCACCCCATAAGGGTTTAGCGAGCTGATTGGCAAAACGCGTCACTAACCAAATTTGCGCTAAATCATAAGCTTCGTTATTCATGGCGTAAGCCAGGGCTAATTCTTTCACGCTGGCGGATAAACGCGCATCATCAACGGGGCGTTTTCCCCCACTTGAGCGATACAGGTCGCCTACCGTCTCCACTTTGCCTAAGCTTGCCTCTTGAACGGGGGTACTGTCTATGTTGAGTAGATGCTGTACCAATTCCTGTCCTGTGTGCGGGACATCGCTGACGTTAGCCACGGCTTGTAAGGTATGAACATCTGCACGCAACAGGTGCTGAATGATGCGTTGTGCGTCATCATGGGTGCTAAACAGCGGGGCTAGGGCGGCTAAGCGTTCACGCAAGGCGATAAAGGAATCTGATGACAAGTTTTGCAATACGCTAGGTTTGCGCAAATTCAACCACGCATGTCGCCGAATACGCCAAGCCAATTCAGGTTGTGAATTGGCTTCTAAACATTCTGCATAGCTCATTTGCCACAAATAATCGTCACGCTGTATGCCCGATTTTCTAAACCAATGCAAGGCTTCACGTTGACGATTTAAGCTCATTAAGGCGGCTGCATATGCGCCCCATAATACGGCATTATTTTCTGCTTCAGTAGCCCATGCGCCCAAAACATGCTTTAACGGCTCGGTTTTTCGTCCTGCAATCAACACCCAAATTAAGCCCGCACGTAAATCCATATTGCCTGTATCCATATCGAGTGCCGCACGCATATCACGTTCTGCCGCGTTCAAATGCTGCGTTGATTGCGCTAGCACGGCGCGTGAGGTTAAAAAGAACACGTCTTTTTCCAATATGCTCAATTGTTGTGCGGTGAGGCGGGCTAAAAATTGCCGTGCGGCATCCCAATGGGCTAATCTCACCATTAAATGTAATGCTAACCCTGCAAAGCGCGGGGGAAAGAGGTTTATGCTCACCTCAAAGTCTTGCTCCCATGTCAGGGTGCGCCCGTCGGCCGTTTGCATACTGGTGACAAGACTTGATTTGATCTTTTTGCGGGTATTGAAATAGGCAAAAACCGCTAATTTTTCCGCCGCACGTGGTTTTTGTGTCATCCAAACTGCTAATAAATTTTCTAAGTCATGTTCCGTAAAAAGCTCATTTTCGAGCAAGGTGCGATAACCCGCTTCCGCCATGTCGTCGTTTTGTAAAAAACTGCCCATTTCCGCATAAGTACGCCAAAATTCCTCATGATTTTTAGGGACTTGATCCCGTACTCGATATAATTCAGCAAATGCCTCGGTAAATTTATTTTGCTTATAGTAATAACTCGACAGCTTGAGCGCGTAGTCTGGGCTTAAACCGAATTCAAGACGTAAGGTTTCTAACGTGGACAAGGCACCCAAGAGGTCACTTTTACGCTCGTAAATGTCGGCTAAATTTTGTAGATAAGCTTGACGCAAGCCAGGGTCGCGTGTTTTTTGCAAACGCACTTGCAGCAATTGAATCGCCAATTCAGGTTCTCCGCGCACTTCATACAAGGCGAGCAATTCTTTTAGCCACTGCGTCTGATGCGGTTCGCGTTGTATTTTGTGTTCCAATGCGGCGCGCCAACTATCCAAGTCACTCAAGCTTTTGCTGATTTCGAGTACCCGATCCCACGCTAACTCATCTTCACTAGAGCGGGCATAAAATAACCATTGCGGCAGGGCATCTTGCGGTAAATTATTCCAATCACTTACCCGTGCTAAGCGTTGCCGCCACACTAAGGATTGAGGGCGTTGAGCCACCGCAGCATGTGCCACGCGCCGTGCATCGGGCAAGTTTTTGGCACCCAAAAAGATGTTGTAGCCCAAGGTATAAGCCGCGTCATCAAAGGGTAAGCCAGGTGCGCCGCCAGGGACTCCTAGCGGTATAACGGGGGAGGCAATGCGCCGCATACCGCTACTGGATGTGGGACTGAACGTCGCATGACGTAAATGTTCAGGATGAAATGCTAACGATACCGCGCGCCCGTGCAATGGGTTGCCCCTACGTTCTAGCTCGCCTAAACGTAAAAAGAGTTGTGCATAGCGCGCTGCCGCATCAGGTCGATTGGCGGATTGGGCTAAACGTGCCAGAAACATGAGCGTCTCGGTATCTTGTTTAAACGAAATCAGATAGCGATCTGCCGCCACAATTGCGGCATCAAACAAACTCGCCGATTGTAAGGTGCGTAAACCTTGCAGGTAATAAATGCGCTTCAGGGTGAAATCGTGACTGCTGCGCATCGCCAAAAAATACAACTCGGCACTGCTTTGATAATCACCCACCCCCAGTGTGGCGGCAGCCGCCTCCGCATACACCGCCGCTGTCAAACTTAGGGGCAAGGTCGCCACCCGATGAAAGACATCCGAGGCCAGTGCGCGGTCACCCGTTGCTAAGGCTTTTTGCCCTAATAAAATCAGCTCAGGCACATTTAGGGCATGGCTAAACAACAGCCGTTGTTGTGCGATATTTTGAGCGAGTAATTGGGCATACAAAGGAGAATCTACCGAGACCGCATAGCGTTCTTGTTCACGGATACTGAGTTCTAGCCATTCTGCTTGCTGATGCAATGGCTGGTCGTGCTGGCTGCGAATAGGCAAAAGCACCTCACGTGCTTCCACATATAAACCACGCTGAATCAGTCTTTTAGCCAAGGGAATACGCAACGCATGATTGCGAGGATCTGCTTTCAAAAAGACTTTGAGATATTCCAGTGTTAATGGGTCATTGCTAGACAAGGCTTCGCTGGCAGCTAGGCGAGCATCCAGTGCTTTATGCGGATACACCAGCACTAAACTTATCATCACCGCGCAGCCAAACAACCACACCTCCCAAGAGGTGAAGAGTGTTAGCCTTTCATAAACGACATTGGATAAGTACCAAATGCCTTGACGTGAAATGCTCGGTTTGATTGTTGCGATCTGGCTCATATGTTTTGTATGCAGCGGGCCTCATAGCATGCTTTGCTGGGTGCGATTCTACGGGGTTTGCTAGGGGTTCGCCGAGTGAAAATAGGCTATTTTTAGGTTGGTTGGTTGCCGTAAGCGGATGATCGTCCACCTGCACGTCACAAGCCTGAGCTTGTGCCAAACTAAACAGCGCAGCGCCATTGGTGGTCAAAGTAAAGCGCGTGCTACTTCCTGTCGCGCTGAGGGTGCGAGACAGCTCACTGATGCGACCATTTGCCTCTGCGATATAGGGTAGAACCACCCTATTCGGACGGGCGGGCAACCGCACTTGTCCCGCAGCAAGGGTTAAGTAAGTGACCGCCGATTCGGGAAGTGCTGGATCGGCATGATGCGTGACCCCTGCCACCCCAGTACTGCCCGCAAACGCGTTAAAAGGTAAGGTGCCAGACTGGCGCAAGGTGCGTAAATTCCCCCCTGTGCGGATCAATAAATCGCCTGTTGCCCCCTCACGCGCTAACGTAGTGGATTCAAAATCCAGCACTTTGTGTATGTATTGTGAAGCATAAACTGGGGTCAGCGGGCGGGTGAGTACCCATTGATATACCTTGTGTAACGCACTGATTGCCCCCGCTTTACTTGCCGAATAAACATGATAGTAAATATCAATGGGTTTAAAGCGATAAGGCAAATTGGTCAATTTAAAGGTTTCAATCACCCGTTGATACCCGTAAAACGGTCCCGTCCAGTTGTTGGTATAGACATTCTCATTTTGATTGGGGGCATAAATTTGATACTGCCCCTCTTTACGTATGCCTTGGGGAAAAACCACCGTGAGTGACTGATTATCTTGCGTAATTAAGGTTTCTCCGCCATTCATATTCAGATAGCCATGTTTATAGGCCTCTGCAATCGCAGCCCCTGGCGGGGAACAATCACCCGTCCACAAAAATACTTGTGACTGCTTGCCAAGAGGCATGAGTTGCGTGTTGATATAGTCCATTGAACCTTTTACTTCCCGCGCTAAATTAAACGTATAACCTGGGATGTGGATACTGTGGCTGTTTTCAGGATTTTTATCCGCGCTAGCTTGTGCGGCATGTTGTACTTCGGCTCCCCAACGTAAAGAATGGGTATAAGAATGACTGGCACCTTCCACGTAAGGCAGGGCAAATATCTGTTTGGCAATGCCTTCTAGCGTAGGGGAGAAGGCTTTGTAAGGACCCGTCGCGCTGATTTCACCTTCAATGACGGATACCGTGGATGGGAGCTTATAACGCATCAAAAATTCTTTTTGCATCACTTCCGCTGCAAAAGGCGCACCCATAATCTCGGCGCGGGAAGCAAAACCATCGCCATCAATATGTACCATCAACATGCGCCGTCCGCCTTCCGTCGTGACATCGGGTACGGGGACATCAGGTAGTTGCAATGCTGCGCGTAAAAACTTTAAGGGACTCAACACCCAGCGTGTTTGTTCGGTGAAACGTAGGTCAGCAATATCGTAAGGGGCTAGCGCAAAGCCTCCCCATGCGGTCAATGCCGCCGCATCGTAGCGATTATCATGCTCATCTTTAAGTTGTAATAAACTCCGACCTTGCTGCAAGCCTTGCTCAGACAAGCGCAACGGGACAAGTTGTAAACGGCTTGCCACAGGTTGAACCTCAAACCCCATCATGTCGGGGTCGTGACTGGCAATTTCCAAACGCCGCACGTCTTTTGCATTCACGCGCTGCAAGCCTAAGAATTCCACCATTTCATTGTCAGGCGCAAAACCCAAGGCGTTAAACATCGCCACGCGCACGCCTTCGCTGATGCGCGCCTTTAGCCACACCCCTAATTCGGGATGATTTTGTCCGCTCAGTAGCCACATCACGACCCCCGCGTAACGTCCCGTGATAATTTCCGTGGGCAAGGATTCGGTTGCTAAATCGACAAATTCATAGCGCAAGCCTAAATAATTCAGTGGCGCGCCAATAAAACGTTGCGCGGAGGTTAATTTCAAATCTATCCCCAAGGGGTTTCCCGTCAGCCGCGTATCTACTAAGACCAGCACATTGCGGGGAATCAGCTCAATATTGCCCACCCCGATTGAAAACAAATTCCCATCCGCCACCCAAGGAATAAAACCTTGTGCTCGTATCTGTTGTGCCGTTTCACGCGCTAAGGTGCGGGCATTCGGCAAGCTAGGGTCAACGTAATCAATGGAAATGACAGGTATGTGATAGGTATCGCGCACCTTGGTCATGTTCGACAGCAACCACGCGCGGTCATTTTCTGGCACGGGGCGATAAAGTTGTTTGCCTGCGTCATAGCCTTGATATAACGATTCCGTTGCCACAGCATAGGTGATATTGGCAATATCGGGCATCAATTCAAAGCCCCGATTAAGCATTAACTTAGCGTTAGGATAGCGACGTTTTAACTCTCGCAAAATGGCTACCATTGCTTGTGTTTGTGCTAGGCGCGCCGCATCTGTGGTTGAAAACATCTGGTAAGAATCCAGTGTATCCACAAAAAAACCACGCCAGCCCTTATCCCATAAGGGCGCAATAATGGTGTCCAAAAAAAAGGCTGACCATGTGGGGCAGGTTTGATTGATGACGCGACTCCCCCATGCGGCATTGCTGCCTGCCAAACAGGTTTTGGAGAGTTTATGGTAATACGCACGTGAGGGTTGCACCTCCCCCAAGGACACGTAGGCAAACAAAGTATGTTCGCCGTCTTGAGTCGTTCGTGCCTGTGGGGTGGGTTTATCGACAAAATCAGGTTCAACGACCGCTACATCAAATGCCTGTAAATCCATCAATGGCGGTTTGTCACCGTAATAAAATGCCACTGAGGGTGTATTGCCCGCTGCCATCACCGAATGGATCGCGAACAGACCGAACAGCCAGAGTAAGCATAATTTTTTCATCGCGTTAGCGCGTACTCAGTAATTGTGACAAACCGTCTTGCAAGGTCACGGTATTTTGTACATCCAATACCGTCCGCATCCGCTCTGGCAACACCGCAGAATAAGGTACATCGCCTGCGCGTGCCGCTTCGTGTTTGACGGTGATGGGGGTGCTAACGCATTCTGCAAACGTGGCGATCATTTCCAACAAGGTCACACTGTGTCCTGTTGCCACATTGACCACGCCGCGCGCCTGACTATTCAATGCCGCCACATTCGCCCGCGCCACATCGGTGACGAAAATAAAATCCCGTGTTTGTGAGCCATCGCCGAATACCGTAAAGTCTTGTCCTTGCAGTGCCCATTCAGCAAACTTGCTAATCACCCCTGAATAGGGGGAGCGCGGGTCTTGGCGGGGGCCATATACATTAAAATATCGCAGGCCAATCGCCGAAAAATCGTACAAATTGCCAAACAACTGGGCATATTGGTCATTGACTAACTTTTCTAACCCATAAGGCGATAAAGCAGACACAGGCGATGCTTCTGTTAACGGCAAGGCGGCAGGGACACCATATACCGCCGCACTAGAGGCATACACCATGCGCGTGACCCCCGCTTGTCGCGCGGCATCCAATACATTCAAAAACCCCGCGATATTGACCGAATGGGAATGTAGTGGCTGCTGAATCGACACAGGCACTGAGACTTGTGCCGCCAAATGCAGTACATGGGTAATCCCTTGCATACACTCAGCTACGCACGCCACATCACGCACATCGCCTTGTACAAACGCTAAATTCGCGTGCTGAGGCAGATAATCCACATACCCAGAACTTAAATTATCCAACACCCGCACGCGCGCACCACTTGCCAATAACGCTTCCACGCTATGTGAACCAATAAATCCTGCACCCCCTGTGACCAGTACAAACATCACCACTCCTTACCCATTTTATGTGTCAAGTGACTGTACTCAAAAACGCACAGCCTGCGAATTGCAAAACAATAAACGATACTTTTTGTCGGCTCTATGTGAATCATAGTGGGTCATCATGGCACAAATGAGCAATCTCCCTCCCCTTGAAAGGGAGGGAGTCTTGTTTCATCCACTGTAAATCACATAGAACCCTTTTCCATCTAGCAAAATTTCTTCCCTCGTTGATAGGGGCGTGCTATGGATACATTATGTTCAAGCTTACGATACTCAACCCCCCTTTGCATGAGGAAAGGGTAGGGGGTACACGTTTAAAATAAAAAAGCCAGAACGATTAAGCTCTGGCTTTTTACAAAAATTTGGTGGCCCGGGGCGGAATCGAACCACCGACACAAGGATTTTCAATCCTCTGCTCTACCGACTGAGCTACCAGGCCATACACCGACTTGACTATGCCAAGCAGCGAAGTCGCGCATTATACCGATAATTTCAAAAATGACAAATTTTATGTATATTTTTTTGTGAAAGGGTGTTTTGAGCCTTCACAAGATTCACCGCAGCATCGCCAGGCTTGTCCAACAAACGCTTCAGATCGTGGCTCGTTTCAAGATCGTTATTCGTTGGACTTTTCACTTAGAGCGGACTCCACCGCTTTCAATCGCGCAAGATCCAGTTCGTAATATCTCAGAGACTCCTTTCCTGGCTTTCTTCGCTGGAAAGATGTCTCATGTTCCATGATGATCGCTTGGCACTGCCGATGGGCTATTTCAAGCCATAACTTGGCTTCGTCGTTTCGACCCGCGAGTAATAGAAGATACCCGTAGTTAGTATTTGAAATAGTTGAAAGGTGTTTGTCATCATCGATCGCATCGACGTTATTGCACGATTTGTATTTATTCGCTATGTCAGACATCGATTGAAATCGGGCAAACCACGGTTCCGCTCCATGCAAATCATTGGCTACCTGTTCTATACTTGCCTTAAGTTCAGCAGCATTTTCAGACGGGTAAAAAGATGCACCATGATGAATTCCTTTTTGATCCAATCGTGCGCCAATTGTCAGCCCAAACGAGTTTGGATCATTCTGCCGCAGAATATTTAATTTGGGAATATCAATTCCAATCTCTACCCAAAAAAATCCGCCTCCATGGTAAGTCTCATGCAAGAAGAATCCTTCAACCCACTCGTCCCGTTCGCGGACAAAGCAGGTTTTTTCCAAATGACGGTAGCCCATATTCTCAACCAAAGGCCTCAACTGACGCAGAGCGACTCTTGAAAATGTACCGTAATCACGACGATTAGCCATATGGAGTCCTAACGTTAAATTGACACCCTAAAAAGTGCCGTGAAATATACCTTCGGGGTGTATAAACTGGAAATTGTTCTGTAGTGCATTGTTTATATTGGGGTTGAAAATAGTAACACCCCCCAATTTTTCCGACAAAAGCCCCCAAAAAAATTCTTCTTGCGATTGGATCGCGGGCGGGATTAAACGCTTTATTTTGAGTGATTGCAAGTCGCGGATCGGTGCATTGATATGCCTCAATGCACCAAGCAATACTTGGGTTTTTAGGGGTTTAAAATGGCAACACCAAGTTAGGGTTTTCAGCCAACAGCACTTTGCGGAACGTATTTTGAATCCGCGCCAATGTGGCTTCGGTATCGGCTTCAAAGCGTAGCACAATGACAGGCGTGGTGTTGCTGGGGCGGGCTAGCCCAAAACCATCGGCATATTCCACGCGTAAACCATCTAGGGTGATGATTTGTTCGGCATTCGGGAATTGGGCATTTTGTTGCAACTGGGCAATCAAGCGGTGGTTTTCGCCTTCGGCGGTGTGGATATGCAGTTCAGGGGTGCAAACCGCATCGGGCAAATTATTCAGCAGTGCGCTAGGATCAGCGACTTGGCTGAGAATTTCCAGCAAGCGCGCTCCACTGTACAGCCCGTCATCAAAGCCATACCAGCGTTCTTTGAAGAACACATGACCGCTCATTTCGCCCGCCAACAACGCGTCTGTTTCGCGCATTTTGGCTTTGACCAGCGAATGCCCTGTTTTCCACAATGTCGGTTTGCCGCCGTGTGCGCGTATCCAGCTAAACAAATTGCGCGTGGATTTCACATCAAAAATAATTTCCGCCCCAGGGTTGCGGGTCAACACATCCGCCGCGAACAGCATCAATTGGCGGTCGGGATAAATAATCTTGCCGTCTTTCGTCACCACGCCCAAACGGTCGCCATCGCCATCAAACGCAAAACCGATTTCGCTGTCGTTGTCGCGCAGCGCGGCGATTAAATCTTGCAAATTTTCAGGTTGGGACGGATCGGGATGATGATTGGGGAAATGCCCATCCACTTCACAGAACAACTCTTGCACCTCACAACCCAATTGGCGATACAGCTCCGCCACATACGCGCCTGCGACACCATTGCCACAATCCACCGTCACCTTCATTGGGCGTGCCAGTTTGATATGCGACACGATGCGCTCGATGTACGCCGCGCTGATGTCTTGTTGGCTATAACTACCCGCGCCTTGCACTAACTCATTGTTTTTAATGCGCATCCGCAACGCTTGTATGGTATCGCCTGACAAGGTTTCGCCATCCAACACCATTTTTAAGCCATTGTAATCAGGCGGATTATGACTGCCCGTCAACATCACCGCGCAATTGGTTTGCAAATGGTACGCGGCGAAATACACCATCGGCGTTGCCACGCAACCCACATCTATCACATCTATGCCGCTTTTTTGGATGCCGCGAGCCAACGCCGCCAATAACTCCACGCCCGACAACCGCCCATCACGCCCAATGGCAATGGCTTTTTGCCCGCGTGCGGTGGCCTCTGAACCCAATGCTTGACCAATGGCTTCCACCACTTCCGCTGTCAACGCCTTGCCCACGATGCCACGTATGTCGTAAGCCTTAAAAATTTCCTTGGGTAAAAACATGATGTTCCTTAATAAAGGGATAGTGTCTGTAGGTCGGGTTAGGTGCGGGTTTTGCACCGTAACCCGACAATGTTTGAGTTAAGCCGTGATTGGCGCATCCCGCAGAGAAATAATCGGCCAGCCATGTTGTTCGGCATGAGTCCGTAAGGTGGGATCGGGATTGACGGCGATAGGCGTTTGCACCATGGACAACAACGGCAAGTCATTCATAGAATCGCTGTAAAACACACTGTCAGAAAAACTCTCCAACGTCCAGCCGCGCTCTGCCAACCAATTGTTTAATCGCGTTATTTTTCCTTCTCGGAAGCACGGCACATCCGCCACGCCGCCCGTAAACTCTCCATCGCGTTCTTCGGGTTCAGTCGCAATCAAATGCTCCACGCCATAAGCTTGTGCGATCGGGCCTGTCACAAAACGATTGGTCGCCGTGATAATCACGCACTCATCTCCCGCCATACGGTGTTGTTCCACCAAATCCCGTGCCGAGGCGGTCATCATGGGGAACACGGTTTCGTGCATAAACTGCTCATGCCACGCATCTAAGGTTTTGCGCGCATGATGCGCTAAAGGCTTCAGTTGAAAGTCTAAAAACTCGACAATGTCCAAGGTTCCCGCCTTGTATTGATCGTAAAACGCTTGGTTTCTGACCTCGAACAACTCGCGATCTAACACTCCAATCCGAATCAAAAACTGCGACCACTCAAAATCGCTATCGCCATTCAACAACGTATTGTCCAGATCAAACAAAGCTAACTTCACATTCAACTCCTTGATTATTTTAATAGATATGCGACTTAGGGGGAAAGAAAATACTAACACACCTTTTATGGTGAGAGGCATTACCCTTATCTCTTCTCCATTCTCTTTTTAATTAGAATTTCCAACTTCCTTATTCCAATTTCATTTAAAAAGTGAAATTAAAAAAATCGTAGGGTGCGCCGTGCGCACCATGGTGCATGGAATGCACCCTACGTCATTCTTGCTGTATTGAACTGGAAACGGAATTAGATCATCGCCACGATCAATCCGCATTCATCAATGCCGCCGCTAGCCGCAAATCTTGTGGGTACGTCACTTTGAAGTTACGCGCATCACTGCTGACCAGCTTGGGCGCAAAGCCCAAAAACTCAATCGCAGAAGCCTCATCTGTGACGGCGCGACACTGTTGCAAGGCGTGTACTAACATCCCCGCTCGGAACATTTGCGGGGTTTGCGCCTGCCAAAGTTGATCGCGACTCTCGGTTTGTAACACACGCTGCTCGCCTGTCGCACGCTTCAAGGTATCAGCCACAGGCACAGCCAACAGCCCACCCACCGCATCATCGCGCAGCTCGGCAATCAAATGACTCAAATGCGTTTGGGTCAAACAAGGACGCGCCGCATCGTGTACCAACACCCAGTCATCCGCCTCCAGCTCGGACAACAGCAAGCCATTCAACACCGTTTCGGCACGCGTCTGTCCACCACAAAACAGCGGCTGCAACTTATCGCCTAAACTAGCCCAATCGTAAGTATGAAATAAGGTGTCATCAGGAGCCAGCACCACAAACACGGTGCTGATGTCAGGGCAAGCACACAGCGTTTGCAAGGCGTGGAATATCATCGGCTGTCCGCACAACGGCAGATATTGTTTAGGAAGCGCGTGACCCATACGCGCACCAAAGCCCGCAGCGGGGACTAAAGCATGGAAAGTAGACATGGCGTGATTGTAATGCGGATTGCGCGGAACGCAAAAGCACTCGCACACAAAATCTGCCCTGACAGGCATTTTCCCCTGAGCTAGCCGCACTTTTTGCCAAAACACGCAATAAAATTGCATTCCCTGCCAATTTGGTATATTGTGCGCGCCCTTAACGGAGAGGTGGATGAGCGGTTTAAGTCGCACGCCTGGAAAGCGTGTTTGGGATAACATCCCAACGGGGGTTCGAATCCCCCCTTCTCCGCCAGATTACTGTATTAGATGTTCCTAGATAGTCCACTAAGCCCGCGTCCTGCATAGGATTGCGGGTTTTTTGTTGCCTAACCGTTCCGACACGTTCCTATAGCATCCTGCAATAAAAGACGGTATATTTGACGGTATGACGAGTTCGACAAATTTTATACCGTCAATAAGGGGGCGCAATGGCACTGACAGCAATAGAAGTAAACAAAGTGAAGGCAAGCGATAAACCGCAAAAGCTAAGTGATGGCGGTGGGCTTTATTTGTTGGTTCAACCCAACGGGGCGAAGTATTGGCGGCTGGATTATCGTTTTGAGGGGAAGCGCAAAACGCTTGCATTAGGTGTTTATCCTGAAATCAGCCTATCCGACGCAAGAACTCGCCGCGATGAAGCCCGCAAGCTACTCATAAACGAACAAGACCCCAGCGCAACACACTCTAAAAAAGGTAAAAAAAGCCATAAGCTCACCACTAGCAAGACGGTAGAGAATAGTTTTGCCACGCTTGCGAATGAGTACCACGCGCTAAAACTGCCAACATGGACAGCGGGACACGGCAAACAATGGTTGCTCAATATGGAACGCTACGCCTTCCCCTTGATCGGTCAATGCGCCATTGTTGAAATAGAACCCATGCAAGTGTTAAAAGTGCTGCGCAACATGGAAACCCAAGGCACGTTTGAAACCCGCGACCGCGTAGGTCAAAGCATAGGCGCGGTGTTCAAGTATGCCATTGCCACAGGGCGCGCAAGATACAATCCAGCGGCGGATATTCGCGTCGCCCTTGCCACTGCGCCCAAGCCTAAGAACTTCGCTTGTATTCCCCATGAAGAACTACCCGCCTTTTTAAGAGACATTGCGAGCTATCAGGAAAGAGGGCATACCTCCCTAATCGCCATTACCGCGCTACGCTTGCTCATGTTGACCGCCACGCGTACCAGTGAGGTGCGCTTTGCCCAATGGCAGGATATAGACCTAGATGCAGGCGTGTGGACGATCCCCGAAGAGCAGCAAGGGCGCAAGGGTAAGCAAGGGCAACGCAAAGCCCATACCGTGCCGTTATCCCGTCAAGCCGTCGCAGCATTGCGCGAATTGCACCCGCTGACAGGACACCGCGCCCAAGTATTCCCCAACCGCAACGACCCCACCAAAGTTATTAGCGAAAACACCGTGCTGAAAATCATTGAGGGTATAGGCTATAAAGGCAGGATGACAGGACACGGATTCAGAAGCCTTGCCCGTTCCATGTTGGCAGAAATGGGCTATCGCCGCGAAGTGTTGGAAGCCATGCTTTCACACGCCATTGAAAACGCCACCGAAGCCGCCTATGTCCGCACCACCTACCTGAAAGAACGCCGCGACATTATGCAAAAGTGGGCGGATCATTTAGATGCGATTCAAGCAGGGGCAAAATTCACCCTGTTGCATCGTGAGGCGGCATAGTTGGCTTTTGATGTGGGTGTGTTGATTATCAAACCTATAGGCTTTAACACACCCCCAAAACAAACCCTATAAGGCTTTACGTACACAACAAGGGGCAACGATAATGCGCCTCACGTTTTCACCACCTACCCGCCCACGCCATGACTACGCCCAACACCCCCGCCAAAAAAGTTGTTGCTGTTGAAATTCTGCATTTAGACGAAACAGGCTACGGATATGAAGGCAAGCACACTCGGCGGGAATGGCGGGCGGAATGCTTGGAGAATTTTGAAGCAGGTGCTGCGGCATTTTTGGCATGGCAGGAAAGTTGGCAAGACCTAGCAAAGAAAAACAATTTTCTAGCAAATTTTAATGAGCGGCGTATTTCTAATGATGAGATTGAAGAACCGACGCGCGGAAAATTGATGCCAATATATTGCCTCGATTTCTCAGGGAATACTTTTACACTAGACGTTAAAGCTCTAAATTATACGTTTCTAAATCACGCACTCTTTGACAACTCCACCTTCATAGGGAGTGTGGATTTTGGTGAAACAACCTTCGCAAAAGGTGTGAGTTTTAACGAAACTATCTTCACAAACGTTGCAAATTTTGGCGAAGCCACCTTCACAAGCAGTGCGAACTTTTGCGAAGCCACCTTCACAAGCATTGTAGGTTTTAGCGGATCCACCTTTACAGGAATTGCATCCTTTCGGAAAACAATCTTCACGCATCTTACGTTTTTTGGTAATGTCACATTCACAGGCGATGCGGACTTTGGCGAAGCTACCTTCACACTCAATGCGAACTTTTTCGAAGCCATCTTCATTGGCAACGCGAACTTTAGCGCAGGAAATTTCAAAGAAACTGCTAATTTCATAAAAGCAAAATTCGGCAATAAAAGCTTATTTCAATCCGTAGTTTTTGAAGACACTGCCGATTTTGAGAATGCTGAATTTACGAATGTGGGGCATTTTGAAGGCGCAAAATTTACAGGAGAAAACTCAAAAATCCCTTCTTTTCGGGGTGTGGATGTGGGAAGCACATTACTGGAGTTTTCTGATGACGCTCACTTCACGCAAGCCGACTTTAACGAAGAGGCGATTAAAAATATCGCGTTTCTTAAACACTTGTCTGAGCAGCATGGGCAGATAGACCAAGCCTTAAACTTTAACGCGATGGAGTTGCGGGCGAAGTATTTACAAGTGGTTGAGCCACTTCGGGCGAAAGATTTGCACCTGTTGGAACGTCTATTCAAACGCTACTTTAGCGGCGCGTGGTGGGCATTGCGCCCGACTTGGCTTTATGGGTTGCTGTCTGATTTTGGGCGTTCTTATATGCGCCCATTGCTTGCTTATGTTGCGATATTTGTTTTTACTTTGGGCTTGGGAATTTATTTTGCTACTGAGCATAAGCCGCAGTATTGCCAATACACACATGCAATGTTGAGTCTGGAATGCGATGGAAGTCCGCCCCCTAAAAAACCGAATGAGCCTACGACAAGCAAAGAAGACGAAAAACTGCCTTTGAGCGGCTGGCGGGCTGCGCTTGAATATGCGAACTATCACGCCACGGGGGTGGTGGATTTTACGGGCGACAGCAAGCTGAAAGAGGCGATTACGCTGCGTTTGTTTGGCGGATCCGTCAAGCCGTGGCGGGCGCGTCAGTTTGGCACGTTGCTTTCCATTATCAACACCGCATTGCTGTTCTTAATCGCGTTAGGGTTGCGCAATTCGTATCGCTTGAAATAGCTTGATAGTGTAAATTTCGGCGCGAGCAACGGCACAAGTTGCGGGCTTTACTTTGGATGGCGACATAGCAAGCCCCCAAGAGCAACAAGGGCGCATACGCACCACCTAACTGAAAGAACAGCGCGGAATTATGCAAACGTGGGCGGATTATTAGGACGGACTGGCAGCGGCTATCTAAACCATGGCGCGTGAGTCGTAACCAAATATAGTTCTAAAACATGATTGCACCCATTTTGGGTGCGTGGTACATTGCCTATATGCGAATACTTGCCTTATCTACCTTATGCGACTTTTGGGAAACACACCCACAAGCCAAAACACCTTTAAGCAATTGGTATGCTGAGGCGAACGGTGCGGACTGGGACACGCCCGAAGCAATCAAGGCGGCACATCGTCATGCTAGTTTTTTGACTGATAACCGCGTGGTGTTCAACATAAAGGGCAACGATTACCGCTTGATCGTTAAGGTGCATTACAACCGCCGCATGATGTTCGTGCGCTTTGTGGGTACGCATAAACAATATGACGCGATAGACGCGGAAAGGATTTAAATCATGAAACTCAAACCTATTAGAACCGAAGCTGAATACCGCGCCGCGCTTGCTGACATTGAACAGCTATTTGATGCGCCTGACGGCACGCCCGAAGCGGATAAGCTGGAAGTACTCGCCCTATTGGTTGAACGGTATGAAGCCACACACTACCCAGTAGATGCGCCTGAGCCTATAGATTTTTTGATGTACATCATGGAAAGCAGGGGAATGGCGCGCAAAGACTTAGAACCCTTTATCGGTAATCGTGGACGGGTAGCGGAAGTATTGAACCGCGCCCGCCCACTTTCTTTGTCGATGATTAGGGCATTGTCTGACGGCTTAAAAATCCCCGTTGCCCTGCTAATACAACCCTACGAATTGCGCAAAGCCGCATAACTGAATATCTGCACTGAGTCCGAATGGTGGGGGGGGAAATTTTCCTCGAATAAGGGCTTTTTCTCTCTCTTCTACCCACCCCCAAAAATGCCGCTACACCGCTACAAAATCGCTCAAACCCAATAGGGGCGCGGCTTTCACTGTAGCGGATAGTGTAGCGGATTGGAAAATGTAGCGGATAAATGCGCTACAAAACGACAAATTATTGACACCCATTAGGCTTGCTTCGGACTGTATGCCCGCCTAACACCTCACTAGCAATCCCGCGAAGGCAAAGCACAACGCCGCGAACTGTTGCCCGACTAATGACGCGCCTAAAAAATCCCCGAATAAGGCTTTTTACGCATCCTTCCGCTACCTCATTTTTTGCCGCTACGCCGCTACGCCGCTACAAAACGAAAAATTGCGGAACTGTGATTTAGTGATTGAGTCAAGCACAAAACTGTCACAAAACTGTTAAAAACAGGTTGACTCAACCAGTTTTACCTTAATTATCAATACCATGCAAAATTTATTTACTCGACAACTCTTCTATTCTTCCGTATTATTCCCCGCAGCAAAAGCCCCACTGGTTTAGAGTGAGGCTTCGCATAAAGGAAACGGGAGAATGCCGCCAAGCATCCTCCCGTTAGTTGGCAGCATAACCACCAGATACTACAGCCATTTTTCGACGAATGGGCGCGTATTGTATCT
This sequence comes from Gallionella sp., assembly GCA_049276435.1. Taxonomy (GTDB): domain Bacteria; phylum Pseudomonadota; class Gammaproteobacteria; order Burkholderiales; family Gallionellaceae; genus Gallionella. Next base: position 69,995 of record JBASWK010000135.1, read on the forward strand.
GCAAAACAGCCCGCAAAACAGCAATATATTGCTGTCACAACATAAATATATTTACGTTCTGTATTGCGGGCGTGGGCTTGTGCTGTCTTTTTAAATTGAAGTTTAAAAGGACTACATAATGGAAACAAATACCAGCAACACACCCACCACATTAGAACAGCTACAAACCGCGCTAATCCGCCGCAAAGAAACTGCACTCATTCGCCGCAAAGAAGTTGAACGCTTGACCGCGCTTTCACGTTCGCGCATTTACGAGTTAATGAGCAAGGGCAAATTCCCAAAACCTGTATCACTAGGTTCTATGTCGGTTGCATGGGTGCTGCGCGAGGTGGAAAGTTGGATTGATGAACGGATCGCAGAACGAGGGGGTATGCAATGAATCCCCTGTCAATCAAACCGCTTTACATATTCCCCCGTTTTACGCTACATTGCGAACAGGTGCTTCAAAACACCTCAAAAAGCGGCATTCACTCCGTAATCGGTGATTTTTTTACGTCCATGGTTTCTCCTATGGGCGGGATGGTGCAGCAATACAACACCCGCAAGGGAAACACTGCACGCCTTCTTTTTGAGGTTTTGAACATCCCGCCCGCCCGCTTCAAAACGGGTAAAGCTCAAAAAGGAGTCGCAGCCATGCGTAAAGAATTCCCCCGTGCTTTTGCACGTCTAGCCGTATCTATTCCCGCAATCTGCGCCCACGTCGCCCACGCCTGCAAAGGGGGTGCGCAATGAGTGCTTATTCTGTTGCAAACCAAGTAAACCGCGTCAAACACGCGCAAGCCTTGCGTAATGCCCGTCATGGCAATGCGCAACGTCAAACGCAATCCGCCTTTGATAGATCACGCCTTCCCGCCCCCGCCCCATATTACGAAGCCCAAGGCTTACGCCTGACAGGCAAAGGCGCGTGGCGTGATGCGCTATGCCCATTCCACGAAGACAGCAAGCCTAGCCTACGGGTGCGCATTGAAAACGGCGCGTTTTGTTGCATGGTATGCGGGACTAAGGGCGGCGATGTTTTAGCCTTTCATATCCAACGCTATGGCTTGACGTTTAAAGCCGCTGCAATCGCTTTAGGCGCGTGGAAGGGGGCGACACAATGAATGCCTTGACGTTAGAACAACAGTTGCTAGAGGCACTGCAAAACATTGTCTATGAGGTGATGGATTACCCGCCCACACGTCCCTATAGCGCGGATTCTTACTTGCCCGCCCACTTGATAGCAGCAGCACAAGCGGCTATCAAAAACTACCATGATGACGCGGCGGCGTTGGATATTGACCTTGAAGAGTTGAATCTTGACCTTGAACTTGACCTTGAAAAGTTGAACTTTGAGCTTGAAAAACAGGGGGTGACACAATGACACAGCCCACGCTTGAACAAGTCAAAAACTACGCGGCGAAGATTGCCCGAAACGCCACGCTGAAAAGCATTGACCACAAAGCCTTGCACACTTATTGCAGCCCTGACGGCAACCCGTTGTATTGGCGTATCCGTTTGAAGTGCCACAGCAACGGTGATAAATTCATCCGTCCATTTATGCACAACGGTTCAGACTTTGAGCAAAAAGAACCGCCCGCACCACCTGAAGGCAAGCCCCTGTATGGATTAGAGCGACTGGCAACACACCCCGAAGCCGTGGTGATTATCACGGAAGGCGAGATTGCGGCGGACGCATTGAACAAAGTCTTTCGCCAATGGAATGCGGCGAACTTCATTGCATTAACCAGCGGCTGTGCAAACAGTGCAGCGGCGGCGGACTGGCAACCCTTAGCAGGGCGTAGCGTTTACGTTTTCCCCGACAATGACACAGCGGGGGCGAAGTATGGCGCGGACGTGGTGCAAGCCTTGCAAGGGATCGCCCATAGCGCGGCGGTGTTGGACATTGCCCCGCTATCACTGCCCCCCAAAGGGGACGCGGTGGAATGGTTGCAAGGCGGGGGTGTGTTGGCTGATTTTCAGCTTTTAGTGGATAAAACAACTTCGAGCTTGATTGATAATAAACCAAACCTTATCAATGAGATAGCCGCATCCGACCTAGAAACTTCGGGCGAAACTTCGACTTCACAAATTAAGGCGGATGAAATTATCTCCCCCTTGCTCCCCAACGAAACCGAAGCCGAAACCATCGCCCGCATGGCAACCCTTAGCCCCTTAGCTTATGACCGCGTTCGTAAAGACGTGGCGGCGGCATTAAAGGCGAGTGCCACGGCACTAGATAAAGCCGTTGCACTGGCACGACGCGAAGGGGAAACGGATAGCGGCATAGGCTTTGATGATTGCGAACCCTACCCGCACCCGATAGACCCCGCCGCTTTATTGAGCGAACTATCCGACACGGTAAAGCGTTTTATTGTCTGCCAAGATGCAACAGCGGACGCGGCGGCATTGTGGGCGGCGTTTACTTGGTTTATTGACGTGGTACAGGTTGCCCCCATTGCGGTGATTACTGCCCCTGAAAAGCGGTGCGGTAAGTCTATGCTGCTTTTCCTACTGGGGAAACTATCCCGCCGCCCCTTGACCGCCTCCAATATCAGCCCCGCCGCCTTGTTTCGTGTGGTGGACGCATGGCAACCCACGCTATTGATAGATGAAGCGGACGCATTCATGCGTGAGAATGAAGAGCTGCGCGGCTTGCTGAATTGTGGGCATACCCGCGACAGTGCTTACACGGTGCGCATTGTGGGCGAAGCTATGACCCCTACCCGCTTCAATGTCTGGGGTGCAAAAGCCATTGCAGGCATTGGGCATTTAGCCGATACCCTCATGGATAGGTCAATTTGCTTAGAACTGCGCCGCAAAATGCCACACGAAACCCGCGAACGCTTACGCCATGCCCCGCCTGATTTGTTCGACACCCTCGCCGCCAAAATGGCACGCTTTAGTGATGACTACCGCGACAAGGTACGCACCGCCCGCCCTCTCTTACCAAACTCCTTAAACGACCGCGCACAAGATAACTGGGAGGCTCTTATCGCCATTGCAGAATGCGCGGGGCATGAGTGGATAGACAGGGCCTGGACGGCTGCGCTTGCGCTATCAGGCGACGCGACGGCGCAAAGTGTCAGCAATGAATTATTGGCGGACATTCAAACCGTGTTTGAGCATAAACACCTTGAAAAAATCAGCACGGTGGATTTGTTGAAAGCACTCTGTGAAGACGAAGAGGCGGCATGGTGTACCTATAACAGGGGCAATCCCCTGACCCCTAGGCAACTTTCCAAGCGTTTGAGTGAGTACGGTATCAGCTCAAAAAACGTGCGGCTAGAGAAGCACGGCAACCCGCAAAAAGGCTTTGAATTGTCGCAGTTTGAAGAGGCTTTTGCGCGCTATCTGGAAGCGGATAAATAGCGTTTTGTAGCGGATAAATCCGTTCTGTAGCGGCAAGAAAAACGCTATCCGCTACAGTGAAAGCCCCGCCCCTATTGGGTTTGAGCGATTTTGTAGCGGTGTAGCGGATTTTTTGGAAGGGGTGAAAAAGAGAGAGAAACCCCTTATTCGGGGAAAATTTGAAGACAGAAAGTGAGGGTAAAAACATGGCAAAAGCAGACTACGACGCGATGATGAAAAAACGGCTTGCCGAAGCGGAAAGAGACTGGGAGGTGATGCGGGCGCACCTCATTGCAAAGGGCTACATCAAACCACGAACCGACAACGGAAAGGAGGGGCAACCAACACAAACCACCAACACGCAACACCACAAATAAAAACGCCTGCACGGAATGCTACCAACATTCCGCACAGGCTAACCATAAATTCACTTAACGAGGTTCATATCATGGCTGACGCTATTTTATCATCATCGGGTGCTATCGCAGCATCCACCCTTCCCGCCTCCCTTTCGTTCGACTGGCGCGCAATCCTCGCCGTGTTGCTGATTATCGGCTTAGGGCTTCTTATCGTGGCAATCAAAACCCGCGCAACCCCCGAAAACTCGCACAACTGGATTTTCTACTGTGGGGCAGTCTTAGGGCTGACAGGCGGGGCAATGTCCATCTATTACGGCATTTACAAGGGCGATAGCATTATTAGTGTGCTTTCCGCCTTGGCATTTATCGCTATGGCAGTGTTTCGCATCGTGGGCATGGAATCGGCGGTTCACTACTGGCAACAAGGGCGGCATAGTGTCGCATTCGTGGGTATCACGGGCGTTTTACTGTGTTGGGTGTTTATCTACGTTGCGGGATCGTTTGAAGGACAGGCGGACGGTGCAGCAAAATCCGAAGCCGCCGCCCTATCCTCGCCACAGGTTGCGGCATTGGACGCGCAGATAACCACCGCAACCGCACAACTGGCAACCCTTGGGGGCTTCGCTAACGGTTCACAGGCGGCGCAATCTACGCGGGCAACTAACGACCTCACGGCAAAGCTACAAGCGGCACAGGCGCGGCTTAATGCGTGCAATCCACTGATCGTGTCAAAGTGTGTTGCACCTCGCACCGCTGACGTGCAAGCCCTTGAGGCTGAAATAGACAAGGCGAAGGCATACGGCACAGGCAATGCTGATTATTTAGCCGCTACTGCCCTGTTAGCAGATTTGCAAAGCCAAAAAGCCAAACTGATAAACAGCGGGGCGGCAACCTTTGGCAAAGTAGGCAAAGACGTAGAGTTCATGGCGTGGGCATTAGGCACGTCCGACAAGGCGCACGCAAGCCGTGTGCTGTGGTTGTTGTATGTGGGCTTTATGGACGTGTTAAGCACGATAGCGCACCTATACGGCGCATTGATTAAACCGACTAGCGCGCTGATTGTTGGGCAGGTTGTGCGCAGGTTCAACAGCTTGGCGCACGCTGGTTTTAGTGAGGGTGAAATCTATCAAATTATGGCGCAACGCACCCCGCTGACGCTGGAAAATGGGGAGGGTAGGGACGACGGAAAAAAGCAATTGCCTCAAGGTGTTAGCGATGAAACACAGGCTGCGCACGATTCACCCCATGTTAAGGTGGGGAAGCCTGACGATTTACCCCATGTTAAGGTGGGTAGTGATGCAGAAAACGAGGGCAGGGCAAGGGGTGAAACACAGGCTGCGCACGACTCACCCCATGTTAAGGTGGGGTTAGGTGATGATGCACCCCATGTTAAGGTGGGGAATGCTGTTTGCGAAGACTGCGCCGCATCATTTACCAGTCGCGTGGCATGGCAAATTCGTTGCCCCGACTGTCAAGCCAAACGGCGGGCGTTGTATGGTGCAGGGCGACGGACGAAAGCGGCAACAGCTTGAACACGTTAATCATTCAAACAACACCAGCCCCCGCAAGGGGGTTTTTCTTTGTCCATACGCTTACAAAACGCGACGCTAAAGAACAAACAAACGACCGCCACGCAAGGGATTGCAGCTTGTGAGATTACAAAACGCGACGGGGAAAGTTTCGGGGGTTTCTGACCGATAACCGAACGACACAATCAAGGCGTGGTAAGGGTTTGAGCGTAGATTATGCGATAGTTTCCGAACGATTACTGACCGATAACGCCCCGCCCAAAGTTCACACCAAGACAAAGTTAAACCCAAGCAATTAAAGCCCTGTAGCCTCGACACGCTCCCAAAGTTCACAGCAAAGGTCACAACTCACCTGAAACGTTACAGGTGAGAAAGGAAACGCCACAGGACACGCCACAGCCCAACGTAGATACGGCAAGGCTTGCAAGGGTGAAAGCGGGAAAATGCCACAGCAAAATGCCACAGCAAAACGCAACGAAAACGCAACGAAAACGCAACGAAAACGCGACAGTTAAAAAACACGAAACGCCCACACCGCAAGGCTTGCAGCTTGACGCGAAAGAAAACGCGACGAAAACGCAACGGAAAATGAACCGCTGCATTTTTGCCAAACATAGGCGGGGCAAGCCTTGCAAGGTGTATGGTTCAAAAATGAATCGGGAAACGCGACGCAAAACGCAACGGTGCAAACTTCGGATTGTGAAGACATAAAAACCAAGTAATTCAAGCGGGTAGGGCGGCGAGTGTTTCAAACTTCGGGGGAAACTACGAATCTCACTGGCAACGTTGCCATTGACGAGCCAAAAGAGCGCAACAGTGATCGTGGTGCATAACGCTCTAGTTGCCGCCGCGCAAAGCATAGTCCATTGAATCAATATGGTCTTTACGCTTTCCCCGTTGCTCTTTTATGGGGCGTTAAGTCGGGTTAAATGGGGTAAGGAAAAACATTTGACGGTATATTTGACGGTATGTCTAAAATCTAAAAATAACATATCCTTTAAAACAAAGGCTTTCAAGGCTCTATATGGCTGCCCCCTTCCAGTTTAGCAGCACCTAAAACCCGCACCTGCCAAGGATTGCGGGTTTTTTGTTGCCTAAGCGTTCCGATATGTTCCTGTAGCATCCTGCAATAAAAGATAGACCAACCGCGCCATTCGCTGCATAGGGATTCTTCACCGAAATTGAAACCTGAATGCTGGCGAGCTAACCCCGATGCGGAAACCACTCATTGGAGAGCCGTGTGCGGGAAGCGGGGTAAGCAGGTATTTCGCCGTCAGGCGAAAGCTCGCAAAATCGCACGCACGGTTCGGAGGGGGCGAGAGCCTTTCTCTACCCCTAATCTCTTTCCGCCCCGCGATAATATTGGGCAAGTCTTCCATTTTTAACTTGCGATCCCCGAAGGAAACCTCTTTGCCTTCCAGCAATGCCAGCTCAGCGGCGAGGTATTTGTCGCGCATTTCGGTTGCGGTAGGGGATGCCATGATTTTTACCCTGAAAAATAGGGTGGAAATTTAGGCGGATTGCTGTCCGATTTCTAGGGGGGAAATCGGACTATTTTAAGAAACACAAGCAAATATGCCTTGTAATAAAGATAATTATCTTTATTATTCACCCCGTGAACACTAACCTGACTTGGCACGAACCTAAACGACAACTGGCACTGGCTGATCGAGGGCTTGATTTTGCCGATGCCACTTATATATTTGCTCAGATGGTGTTTGAGTTTGAGGATACCCATCAAGATTATGGCGAATGCCGCATGATTTGCTTTGGCTACTTAGCGGGTCGCTTGATGGCGGTGGGTTATGTTAAACGTGGCGAAATCCGTCACATTTTTTCAATGAGGAAAGCCAATGAACGCGAAATTACAAAATTTAGGTAGCGACTTAACCCGTGTAGATGCGCATATCATCCAAGCAGATGAATACGATGAAATCCCTGAATTAACCGATGCCGATTTAGCACGCGGCACTTGGAAGGTGGCGGGCAAAGTGGTGAGTCCCACCATCGGTAAAGAGGCATTTAGTGCTGCGTTGAAAAAGCATAAAATTAACCTCACCCTTGACCCTGATGTGTTAGCGTTTTTCAAGCAACAAGCAGGTGGACGGGGATACCAGACGCTTATCAATGCCACGCTACGCGAAGCTATGCGCGCTAAGTCGATTGAGGAAACATTGCGTCGTGTGATCCGCGAAGAGTTGCACCATGCCTGAAACAAAACTCCCTCACCCTTCAAAATCTTATAGAACTGTGAATGGCTGCGACGGAGATAGTCTCTGTTTTTGGTGGAGTGGCAATTGTATTGTCAACTCAGGCATTACGCATAAATCTCGTGGCGTATAGCTTGTTCAACCAGCGCATTCAGGCTGATACCAGCGGCATTCGCCGCAATCGTAGCGCGGGCGTGCAAATCTGGCGAAATACGTGCCATAAATTTACCACTTGCCTGTTTACGCGGTTCAATGCCGTGTTTTGCGCAGGTTTCAAGGAAAAAATCCAGCGAAGCGCGGAACTCGCGACGCAATTCATCAGGACTTTTGCCGTAAAAGTCTGCGCCGCCGCTCAAGCCCTGAATTTCTCCGCGAAACTCATCTGTTTCAGCGTTAAAGCGGATAATTGCGGTAAACCCATCCAGCTCCATTGTATTCATCATCATGGCGTAACTCCGTGTTGTTCTAACCAGTCGCGCACAGAGGCGACCGCACCTTTGTCCATGCTAGGCGAAGGGTGCGGCTTGTGTAGCACGCGCACTTCACCAAACATCACTACCCCCACCCGTGAACCCTCGCGGCTTATTTCAATCTGTGCGCCTAATTCAATCAGCAAGGCGATGACCTCATCATGCTTCACGTTCGCCGATACTGGGCGATGGAAGAGGAGCGCGAGCGTTTTAATGTGTTTGCGTTTCATGGACATGATGATACTAAAATATAGTACCAAGTCAAGCGGAGTGCTTCGGTGGCAGCAATGCTCATTTTGACTAAACAGCAGGGTTTTTGTGGGTACGACAAATTCGTACCTCGCCCGACAGGGCGAAAATCCAGCTTTATTCACAAGCAATTGTACGAATTTGTCGTACCCACGGTCAAAATGTTTTTTATCGTCACGATGATGCCGCATCTCCTATAATCGCGCACTTTGGAATGATTGCTACCGCCCGCTATGCTCGATGACATCAAGAAAACCCTTTGGGCAACCGCCGACAAACTTCGTGCCAACATAGATGCGGCGGAATATAAGCATCTGGTACTGGGGCTAATCTTTGTTAAATACATCTCCGACACCTTCGCCGCCCATCGTGCCGCATTGGCTATCCGTTTTGCCGATGCGGCTGACGAATACTATTTGCACACGCCTAGCTTTATTCCCACCGAACTTGAAGACCGTGACTATTACGCGGAAGCCAATGTGTTTTGGGTACCTGAACCCGCCCGTTGGGAAACCTTGCGTGCTGCCGCCAAGCAGCCCGACATTGGCAAACGCATCGACGAGGCACTGGTGCTGATTGAGACTGAAAATCCCAAACTTAAAAATATCCTCGACAAACGCTATGCACGCGCCCAATTGCCTGACGGTAAATTGGGCGAATTGGTGGATCTGGTTTCCACCATCGGCTTTGGCAGCAACGCAGGACAAGCGCGTGACATTCTGGGGCAGGTTTATGAGTATTTCTTAGGGCAGTTTGCCAATGCGGAAGGCAAGCGTGGCGGGCAGTTCTACACCCCCGCCTCCATCGTCAAAACACTGGTGGCGGTACTCGCCCCGCATCATGGCAAGGTGTACGACCCTTGTTGCGGGTCGGGTGGGATGTTTGTGCAATCCGAAAAATTTATCGAATCCCACGGCGGCAAACAAGGCGACATTGCCATTTTCGGTCAAGAGTCCAACCCCACCACGTGGCGATTGGCGGCGATGAATCTCGCCATACGCGGCATTGATTTCAATCTTGGGCGCGAGCCAGGCGACACTTTCACCAAAAACCAGCATCCCGATTTGCGTGCCGATTTCATCCTTGCCAATCCGCCGTTTAACATCAGCGACTGGTGGCACGCCAGTTTGACGGGTGATCCACGTTGGGAATATGGCGACCCGCCCACGGGCAATGCCAACTACGCATGGCTGCAACACATGCTCTACCACCTCAAACCCAACGGTCGAGCGGGCATAGTGTTGGCGAATGGTTCGATGAGTTCCAGCCAAAACAACGAAGGTCAAATCCGCCGAGCTATGGTCGAAGCTGATGTAGTGGAAGTGATGATTGCCTTGCCAGGGCAACTCTTTTTCAACACCCAAATCCCCGCTTGTTTGTGGTTTCTGCGTAAACCTCCCTCACTCCAGCCCTCTCCCAACGGGCGAGGGAGTCTTAACGGGGGAGCGGGCAAAACCCGCCAAGGCGAAGTCTTGTTTATAGATGCCCGCAAACTCGGCACTATGATTAGCCGCGTGCAATGCGAATTCACCGATGAAGTCATCGGCCGCATCGCCGATACTGTTGCGGCTTGGCGCGGCGCACCCTCATCCCAACCCTTCTCCCATGGGGAGAAGGACTTACCCCCCTTGCCCATTGGGAGAGGGGCGGGGGGTGGGGGTGCGCCCTATCAAGACATTCTAGGCTACTGCCGCAGTGTAACCTTAGCCGAAATCGCCGAACACGGACACGTCCTCACCCCAGGTCGCTATGTCGGCGCGGAAGCGGTCGAAGACAACGACCAAGATTTTGCCGACAAAATGCAAATGCTGACTGAAAAACTGGGCGAACAAATGGCAAAGGGCGTGGAGCTGGACGCGCTGATTCGGCAAAAATTAGGCGGGTTGGGCTATGCGTTCTAATGTCACACCAAACCAAGCCGACTATCGTATATGGCTGGGCGAACTAAAAAACCGCTTTCGGCAAGTTCAACTCAAAGCTGCCGTTGCCGTCAACACCGCCTTGCTCCAGTTTTATTGGGAGTTAGGGGCAGACATCGTGACGCGGCAAGCAAAAGCGGATTGGGGATCGGGTTTTCTGAATCAACTTAGCACCGACTTGATGCAGGCATTCCCTGATATGAAAGGGTTTTCTGTTCGTAATCTCAAATATATTCGCCAGTGGTATGCGTTCTATGCAACCTCGCCCGCAATTAGGCAACAGCCTGTTGCCCAATTCACGCAACCACCTGTTTCGCAAATTCTGTCCATTCCGTGGGGGCACAACCTTGCTATCATCGCCAAATGCAAACAGCCAAACGAAGCGACTTACTATGTGCAAAACACCCTCACTTACGGCTGGAGTCGCAGTGTTTTAGTGCATCAAATCGAAAGCGGCTTATGGCAGCGCGAAGGTCAGGCTATCACCAACTTTGAGCAGACACTGCCCGCTGTGCAGTCAGAATTAGCCACCCAAATACTCAAAGACCCGTACACCTTTGACTTTTTATCCCTAGACAAAGAACACACCGAGCGCGAATTGGAAAGCAGCCTGATTGAACACATCACCCAGTTTTTGCTTGAACTGGGCGCAGGCTTTGCCTACCTTGGTCGCCAAGTGCCGCTACAAGTGGGCGAGCGCGACTTTTTTATCGACCTGCTTTTTTATCACACCCGTCTGCATTGTTATGTCGTGGTGGAACTTAAAACCGTCGATTTTGAGCCAGAGTTTGCAGGCAAACTTAACTTCTACCTCAAAGCTGTCGATGAACAACATCGCAGCGAAGGCGACCAACCCACCATTGGGCTGCTACTGTGTAAAAGTAAAGACAGACTGGTCGCTGAATACGCGTTGAGCGACGTGCAAAAACCGATGGGCTTGGCAACCTACACTTTGTCGCACACGCTACCAGAAGCCCTGCGCGACAAGCTGCCCAGCATTGAAGCGATTGAACGAGAGTTAGGGCTGGACGATACGGCAAAAACGGGGGAGGTTAGGGTATGACCACCTTTGAACACGCCCCTGATGTTGCGATTACCAATGACGCTATTTTCGCCGATGATGGCGACACCGTATTTGGCAAACGCTGGGGAAGTCAGGTTGTCACGATAGATACCGCGCAATTAGCCGCCCTGCAACAAGGGCAGTATCTCGCCGTGGATGTACAAAGCGAATATGTTGTTTATCTGAAACTGTAACTACTCAGCTCCCCCTTTGCTTTAATCGCGCAAATCACGTACAGTTTGCCACATGACTTCAATACCCGACCTCAATTTACTCAGCCATGCCGAAAAGGACGAGCTTATTCGTAGCTTGTTT
>JBASWK010000136.1:0-4112 GCA_049276435.1 Gallionella sp.
AAACAAGCTACGAATAAGCTCGTCCTTTTCGGCATGGCTGAGTAAATTGAGGTCGGGTATTGAAGTCATGTGGCAAACTGTACGTGATTTGCGCGATTAAAGCAAAGGGGGAGCTGAGTAGTTACAGCTACGGAGTCTTGGCATACTCCGACACGGACTTTCACCATGCAGTTTGCGCGCCTTCACAGGCGCACTAGGGGCGGATTCCATCCGCCTAAGGGCGCGTGCAACGCTTTTAATTCCCTCTCCCGCAAGCGGGAGAGGGCTAGGGTGAGGGCTGTTGCGCACTAAATAATGTTGCTACTGCTCAAACCCCCTCATCCCCAGCCCTTCTCCCGCTTGCGGGAGAAGGGAGCAATGTAGGGTTCGACAATACTGAATGCTGTCGGGTTACGCGATGATGCCGCTAACCCGACCTACGAATGACCTACGGATGATGCTGTTTTTAAAGTAAAAATTTAATACTCAACATAATTTTCCTTTTAAATATATACAGATATTTATACCTATCCCTCTCGCTGCAACGTTCATCTCATCCTTGCGTGTGACTGAGCATATTCCTTTTTTTGAAGCTATACTCAACGCGGGTCATAAAATACCTACATTTTTTTGTATCAATCTAACCAACTGAATTTAGAGACTAAATATGAAAATAGGTATACAAACTTGGGGTTCAACGGGTGACATTATGCCCTTTGTTGCATTAGCTGATGGTTTGATCAAAGCAGGTCATCAGGTCACTTTAGTCGTTGCCAGTATTGATAACCGCAGCTATCAGGAAACCTGTGAAAGCTTAGGAATTCGGTATAAGCAAATCCCCGCACAGATTGATTTTGATATGCAGGAATTTGCCCAGCGGACTTCTCGCATGACTACCCCGCAATGGTTAATCGTCTTGCTAGAAGAGAGTTTTTTCCCCTATGAACAAGAAATGTATCAAGCTGCTACCCAGTTGGCCGCCGAACATGATTTGCTTATCGGCCACCAATTTTTGTATCACCTAAAACTTGCCGCAATAAAACACCACAAACCCCATATCAGCGTCATGTATTGCCACATAATGATTCCAACCAATACTTCTCCGCCATCTCGCTTTCCCAATTTAGGAAGCGTGATCAATCGTTGGCAATGGCGAGTACTAAATGGGGGCTTAGATTGGTTATTAAAAAAACGCTTAGGTCATTTATGGTTTGCCGAAGGCATGCCTGATTTCAAATACCTCTTTGATAGCTTGCTCAGATCAGATTTATTAAATCTCGTTATTGTCGATCCCTTGCTCTGCCCAGTGAGCCACGAATGGCAAGCGGTTCATCAACTATGCGGATTTTTAAACCCACCCGAACATGACGAACACTGGCAAGCCTCAGCCGCGTTACAAACCTTTTTAGCGCAGGGTGAAAAACCAATTTACATGACCTTAGGGAGCGGACAACAATCCGTTCCCGAATGGAGCATGGCGTTATTTATCCAAGCCGCACGCCTAGCGGGTTGTCGTGCCATTATTCAAACCAGTTCCCCCCATTACCCCGCCGATACGCAACAAGATAATGTATTTTTCATCGGGCGACATCCCTATTCCCCCGTGTTTCAACACTGTGCGGGCGTGGTACATCATGGTGGTGCAGGTACGACTCACGTTGTCACGCAAAGTGGCTGTCCCTCCATCGTTATATATTCTATGGACGAACAATTATTTTGGAGCTCGCAATTGCAACGTGCGGGTTTAGCCCCCGCGCCATTAGCGATTAAACATGCTACCGCCGAAAAATTAGCCCAACGCATTAAAACGGTCATCGCCTCCCCTGACATGGCGAGGCGCGCCCAACAAGCCAAACAGTCGATGTCCAGCACACAAGGCGTATTAAATGCCGTGAGACTGATTGAAGCAGCTAGCGAGACATGGAAAAAGAGCAATTAAATGGTTCTATGTGATTTACAAGACCCCCTCCCCTTCAAGGGGAGGGCTGGGGTGGGGATGGGGTAGAGATGAAGTCGGTAGGGTGGAAAGCTGCGCGCATCCACCTGATTTCACAGGAAAATGTCGGGTATGCGCGTTCGCTTATCTACCCTACCAACTTTTCCGTTGAATCCCCTCACCCACTTCCGTAGCCTGTATATAGCGTAGCGAAATACAGGGTTTATCTGGGGGGTGAGCGTCAGACTCAATTGATTCTGACGCTTGAAAATCATTGCGCACTATGCGAAGACTCCCCTCGCCCAAAAATTTAGGGTTTACTTTTGTATATGTTCGGATACAATATAACGCATGAACAACTTTCTTAAATCTGCGGAATTTGATGCTTGGCTTGCTAAGCTGAAAGATAAAGTCGGCAAGGCGATGATTGCGCGGCGCATTGAACGTGCCGAGGCAGGGCATTTTGGTGACTGCGCGTCTGTGGGTGAAGGGGTTGTTGAGATGCGAATTCACGTCGGACCTGGTTATCGCGCTTATTTCACGCGCCGAGGTGATACCGTCTATTTTTTGTTGCTGGGCGGGGATAAATCCACCCAAAATCGTGACATCAAGCGCGCAATCGAGATGATGCGCAATTTCCCTAAGGAGTAAACCATGACCCAATTTAGCCGATTTGATGCCGCCGATTATTTGGATGACGACGAAACCATCGCTGCTTACATTACCGCCGCACTAGAAGAAGATGACCCTGACGCATTTTTGGGCGCACTTAAAACCGTGGCGCGGGCGCGTGGCATGACCCAACTCGCCAAAGATACGGGGCTGGGACGCGAAAGCCTGTACAAAGCCCTAGCCCCTGGTGCAAAACCTCGTTACGATACCCTGCTTAAAGTCATGCGCGGTCTAGGTATTTCGTTACAAGCCAAACCTGCTACGGCACATATTTAATGCAAGCAAGCAAGTAGGTTGGGTTGAGGTACGAAGCCCAACGTTTACCGCAAGCGGGGAGCAGCAATGCTCATTTTGATTAAACAGTGGGGGTTTGTGGGTACGAATTTATTCGTACGCTTTTGGGTGAGTATCGTAGGTCGGGTTAGGTGCGCTTTTTCCGTCACCCGACAGTGCCGAATGCCGAATGTTGTCGGGTTACGCGATGATGCTGCTAACCCGACCTACTTGGCTGACGCTTGAAAATCATTGCGCACCTTGCGAATAATAGCTATCGTATGACCATAACTTACCCGTTGGAGACTAAAATGGAAATCAGCACGATTGCTCAAGCTAAAAATCATTTGCCTAAATTGATTCATGCTGCCGAGGCGGGGGACGATATTGGTATTTCGCGGCATGGGAAGTTGGTGGCGTTGTTGATCTCGGCGGAGCGTTATCAACAACGCTTTGCAACGAATGCGGGGGTGTTTCAAGCCATGCAACAGTGGCGGGAAAAATTTGATAGCGTTGATTTGAGCGATGCCGAAGTGGATGGCTGGCGCGACCGTACTTCTGCGAGGGAAAACGCATGGGACTGAGTTATTTGGGCTCTATGTGAATCATAGTGGGTCATCGTGGCACAAGTGAACAATCTCCCTCCCCTTCAAGGGGAGGGCTGGGGTGGGGATGGGGTATAACCGCCGTGTTATGTAAAGCGATCCAGATAGCCTCGACCACCGCATCCGTTTCTTGAAAAACTTGGTTGTTCCAGAACCGCAACACCCGAAATCCAGCTTCCTGTAAACGCCAATCTCGTACTTGATCTCGCTCGTTTTCTAAGTGCTGCCCGCCATCTGCCTCAACAATCAAGCATTTTTCCAGACAGACAAAGTCCAACACGTAGTCCAAGTACGGATGTTGGCGGCGGAATTTACAGCCAGTGAGTTGACGACTGCGTAGTCGTTGCCATAACCGCATTTCCGCATCGGTCATGTGGCAGCGCAGTGTTCGCTGAAGCTGTCTGCCAATGATCGTGCTGTTTGTTTGAGCCTTCATCTCTACCCCATCCCCACCCCTCCCCTTGAAGGCATAGGTATCTACACAAGTCTGTAAAGTTAGTGCAATATAGGCAATGACTTTAAAAAAAAACTATTAGAACGAGACCCACGCTTGGTCAAACGTTATCACCAATTGGTACAAGAGCATATGAATGCCAGTGAACAGCTCAGTGCGGGACTGAAGTCTTTGCCGAACAAAGTCAGCAGCT
>JBASWK010000137.1:0-31612 GCA_049276435.1 Gallionella sp.
ACCATGGATAGCGAATTTTGTGTAGATTGTTTACAAGATGCCTTGCAAAATTACGGCACGCCTGAGATATTTAACAGCGACCAAGGCAGCCAGTTTACCAGCGCGGCTTTTACCAAGGTATTGTTAGCAAAGGAAATTACCATCAGCATGGACGGGCGCGGGCGGGCATTGGACAATATTTTTGTCGAACGGCTGTGGCGCAGCGTCAAACACGAAGATATTTATTTGAAAGGTTACGCCACGCTACCCGAACTATTGCTCGGATTGACGGAATACTTTGATTTTTACAACACCGAACGCACCCATCAATCACTGGGTTACCTCACCCCAGACCAAGTCTATCGCACGGGACAAGGCGGCGGGGCGGTGATTGTGGATAAGTACGCGGCGACAACAAATTTAGCCATAAAAATCACAATCTGACGCGCAATTGCGATGAGGAATAAACGCAGGGTTGATTGAAATTGACGTGATCACAGCGTTTGACGTAGCTCTGGATTTGACGTGATTTTGGATGTGACGAGATCACGCGATTTGACTTCGCGACTGCAACCAAATTAGAAATTACAACTGAAAAACGAGGCAGCGTCGTCCCGCTGCAAACATCAGGCGACCATCTTAAATTCGATGAAGGATTGTCTTGACGGAGGGGACCACTTTATTCGCAGGGTTTGTTTAAACCCAATAAGCGATGCCAGCTCTTGTATAAAATCAATATCACTTTTAATAACCTGTTGATTAAACTTAATGATAATGAAATTGGCAATCCACCCGCTTTCTGCTGTGATCGTGAAAAGAACGAACTGCTTGTCATTGCTCTGTCTAGGTACAGTATCATTATCCCGAACTTTTACCTTAATCTCCTCTGCGAGACTATCTAAGCTAAAGTTCGCCATGTTGGAAAAAATCACGCTTAGGTGGCGTAAATTCCTATTAAGTGCAACGGCAGCGAAACCTGTTTCGCCATAGATAGATTCAATGGTTTTTAGGCATCCAGAATAGAGTGCCTCGTTTGAATGCTCTTGATAGTCATTGACGAATTGTAAACGGAATTCTTGAAGTTTTTTAATACGCTGGTCGTGATGGAGGACAGTTGTTGATTGAGAAGTGTTTTTTTCGGTATTCATTATGCAGCCCTCTGACACAGCAAGGTGATTCACATTTGCAGAACGAGAATTTGCTTTATTGCAACTTCAACAGAAACACGAGTGCAATGACCATTGCGAACAGCACACCGTAAAAAGCAATTAACGTTTGAGACAAGGCAACTTTGGACCAGTTGTTTTCAGGGGTTGAATAAGGCGCGAAGTTCAAAGAGAAATCAATGACGGCAGTTACTTCTTCCCGCTTGCGAACGTCTTCATACAATTTTCGATAGAGCCGTTCTAGTCTTAAAAAATAGGCATCTAACCCCCAAAATAAGAGTACAGGAACGGTTGCAATGAAAATCAGACGCATTTGCCCCCTTTTTCAGACATTGCCAAAATTGCTGAAACAATGGTAATTGTCCACGTTTTTAGTTGAAATGAATTGCTCGCCATTCGCTTAATCACGTCTTGAATTAAATCCAAGTGCTTGAGTTTTTGTTCGATGAAGAGCATTTTTATTTTTCCTGCGATGTAATTAAGGCTGTTCAAAGTGCGCGAGTATAGCCATATTGAAACGGCTGTCGTTAAAAGATGCTTCTCCTAAAACCTAAGGGAAGCTAATCCATAAGTTATCGGGTGATAATTTTAATGTTTGGCTCAGGAAATGCCACAAACGCGGCAGCATGTTTTCGCGCTGGTTTGAGCCGATATAAAACGCGGCGGGCATATGGAACAGGCTTAAACGGGTAGGGTCGTTGCCGACTTGGTTTAAATCAAAGTGGCGAAAGCAGGGCTGGGTAAAGGTGAATTTGCCGCCTGTTTTTTTGATAATCTGGTCTAAATCATTTTCAACTTGGATTAACCCCGCGCTCATCACAAAGGACATCGGCACGGAGTCGTGCAGCAAAGAAGAAGGCGGAAGACGTGAAAACCCATCCTGTTCATGCAGCGTAAGAAACGCCTCGCTGATGGAGTGGCAATCTGGCAGGGATGAGTTTATGGGCATCAAGGATTCATTCTGTTGTTAGTCGAGAAAGAACGGGAATCTTGTGGCGTGTTCCCTTGCAGTGCGGGAGAATTGTACTCGCGTCAGTAGGGATTGTCATGGTGATTTAATCGCAATTATTGACTTGTGCCAGTTTGCTTCACTTGGCAGATAAATTCACACTAACGGGCTCTGATTTGATGAGCTTGTCGGTACTTTCTGCGCGACTATCGGCGGGTTGCTGCGCGAACCCGCCCTACGTTTTAAGCAAAATCATTCGCATCAATATCTCGCGCATGGTGTAGCACACGGACAACCAGCAGGTGGTCGTCGCGAGGGATATAAAAGAGGATGTATGGCGTGCGGGTTGGAAAGCTGCGTAAACCATCTGCCAATTCTGGGCGCGCTCGTCCCATTTCGACGTGGCGGCTTAATATGGATAGCGAGGCTTGAATGGCATCGAGCGAGGCATCTGCCGCGACTGGGTTTTCTGCGGCGATATTTAGCCAAAGCTCTAATAAGTCCGTCTCTGCGGATTGGGTAAAGCGTGTCATTCCGCGTTGCGCGCTTGCAAAATTTGTCTGCCTTGCTGTTTTAGGCTATCAAAATCAACGACTTTAATGCGCCCATTTTGTATATCGCTCATGCCTTTGGCAATCTCTTGCCGCAGGTTGTCCAGTTGAGTGGTTTTTAGCCCCTCATAGACCTCGAATAAACGCAATGCTTCGCGGATGACTTCGCTTGCCGAGCCGTATAGACCAGACTCGACGCGCTGGCGCACACGCGCTTCTAATTCGGGGGGTAATGATACGTTCATGGACATGGCAACTCTCCTTGTAATCAAGGTGCCGAGTATGGCAGTTTTTGCCATTCGTTGCCATCATGAACTTAAGAAAACTGCGCGAACTCGCGGTGTCAAAATAAACGCGTAAGGTGGATTCGCGTCAGCAATCCCCCATTTTTCACCCAAATCGACAGCTTGCTGCACGCATAAACCCCGCCACCTTCCCCGCATCCTTAACACCTTTTGCCGCTTCCACGCCGCTGGAGACATCGACGGCGTAGGGTTGGACTTGTCGTATGGCGGCGGCGACGTTTTGCGGATCTAAGCCGCCCGATAAAATCACGGGCAGCGGTAAATCCTTTGGAATCAATGCCAAATCGCCTCCGCGCCTGCATGGGCGACGTTGATTAATTTGCATCAACTACTTACACAAAGACTCCTGTTGCCGCACGTTGCAAGGTTTGCGTTGCCCATTGATTCAAACTTTGTCCGCTCATCTGCGCGGCTGTCAGTGCGGCACGATGCACTTCGGGTGGGACACGCAACATCAATCTGCCTGAGGCGGGTTTGTTGGGGGATTGCCCTAATTTTTCGCACGCCGCCAGATAATCTTCAACAGAGGTTTTAAAAGCTTGTTCCAGCTCATCCACCGACGTGCCGTGGAAACTGACAATATCTCGAATTCCTGTTAATCGTCCCACAAAAATACGATCTTCATTGTCGTAGTCTATGTGCGCGGTATAACCTTTATAAGTAATTTTATTCATAGTGTTATTCCAAGTTGTACTAAGAAATCATGCGCCGCCCGCACCCGATAACGTAAGGCTTCTTTCTGGGGGTGGGGGCGATGGAAATAGGCACGCACACCTTCTTTGCTAAAAGTGACCGAAGAGCCTGCCCCTTCAATGACTTGACAGCCAACCGCCAGCAACAAGGCTTCAATGCGCGCCCATTCAAGATTGCCATTGATAGGCTTGGCAAAAATAATTTCCAGTGTTTTTCTATGCTTGCTGTTCATGCTTGCATGGTAGCTCGTAGGTGGATTCGCCGCAAGACAATTTGCTGTTTTTCCGTTCAAAATCGGTAGCTTGCTGTGTGAATCCGCTTGGCAGACTATTGACCCGCACGAGTTTGTTTCACTTCGCGGATAAACCCCGCCACCTTCCCCGCGTCTTTAATGCCTTTCGCCGCTTCCACGCCGCTGGAGACATCGACCGCGTAGGGTTGGACTTGTTGAATGGCGGCGGCGACGTTTTGTGGGTCTAAGCCGCCTGATAAAATCACGGGCAGGGGTAAGTCCTTTGGTATCAATGCCCAATCGAATGACGCGCCTGTGCCGCCGTGTATGCCTTCGACGTAGGCATCGAGCAGGAGACCTTGCGCGCTGGCATAGCGTGCGGCGCATTGTGGCAAATCTACGCCCGCTTTGACGCGGATGGCTTTGAGGTAGGGTTTGCCGAATTGGGTGCAATAGTCGGGGGATTCGTCGCCGTGGAATTGCAGCACGTCCAGATTGACCTGCGCCATGACTGCGCGCACGGTGTCCGCGCTGGCATTGACAAATAAGCCCACGACCGTAATGAAGGGTGGTAAATGTGCTAATAATTCAACGGCTTGTTGGATGTTGACATTGCGCGGGCTGGGGGGGTAAAACACCAGCCCAATCGCATCCGCGCCTGCATGGGCGACGTTGATTAAGTCTGCTACGCGGGTAATGCCGCAAATTTTGATACGTGTGGTCATGGTTATTCCTTTTAAGTCGTCACGCTTAATTTTTTGTGCGTTTTTTCATTGTCATTGCACACTAAACGCTATGTAGGAGCGCGCAAATTGCGTGATAGCCTCTCGCAATACCTTTCGCGCCTTTCATCCTTCCAAAATCTGTGGCAATCCCCATTTTTCGGCGTATTGAATGCGTCGTAAATACAGTCCATCGGGCATAAAGGTGGGGGCGGCGAGGGCGCGGTTGCGGCTGGCTAGAATCGTGGCAATCCAGTCGGGCGGGTGTTTGCCTTTGCCAACATAGATCAAGCCGCCGATAAGGTTGCGCACTTGGTGGTGAAGAAAGGCGTTGGCATGTAGATCAAACACCAGCACATCACCTTGCTGGGAAATATCTAATTGATACAAGGTTTTGATCGGTGACTTGGCTTGGCATTCTGCTGCGCGAAACGCGCTGAAATCGTGTTCGCCGATTAAGTGGGTGGCGGCGGCGCGCATGGCTTCGAGGTCGAGCGGGACATGAAACCAGCCGACTTTGCCTGTTTGCAGTGCGGGGCGGGTAGGGCGGTTGAGTAGCAGATAGCGATAACAGCGTCCGTGGGCGGAAAAGCGGGCGTGAAATTCGTCGGGAACGGGATGCGCCCAACGCACGGCGATGTCCTTAGGCAATAGGGCATTTACGCCGCGCACCCATGCCGACAGCGGGCGCGTGGCGGTGGTGTCAAAATGAATCACTTGCTCTAGCGCGTGTACGCCTGTGTCGGTGCGCCCTGCGGCGATGATGGCGATGGATTCGCCTGCGATTTGGCCAATAGCCCGTTGCAGGGTGTCTTGCACGGTGTTGCCATTGGGCTGACTTTGCCAACCGCAATAATTGCCGCCGTCGTATTCCACACCGAGGGCGATTCTCATCGGATGGCTAACCATAGTAATAAGCTGGCTAAGGTCAACAACAACCCGTCTGCGTAGGTGTAGCGATAGACGGGTAGGGTGAGTGTTTGGGTGTCAACCTCGTCGTTGTGTTCGGACAAGCCGTTTAAAATATCTTGCCAGCGTTGTGTGCCGCGCAGCATGGCGAGTTCGGCGTAGTGCAAGGTCAATGCCAGTCGCACGGCGAAGCGTTCACGCGACAGTCCTAACCAATCCAGCGGCAGGAGCAAGGTGTAGAGTCCTGCCATCCAGTGTTGACGGTGTAGTTTGTCCAATAAAATCGCCAAGCCTGCAAGGGCGACTAATAAACGTGCTAGTTGCAACATACCGTCATGAACGCCTTCTTGAGTGGGACTCCATTGTGCCAGTGCCGTAAAAATGGCAGACCCTGGCGTGCTGTAGGCGTAAATCAGCAGCAAGGAAAGCATTAGCCAGCGGGTACGACGTATCAGTTGCAGCAGTTTTTGGGTAGAGGTACTCAGTGCGGCTAAAACGACCAGTGTCGTGACCAGCAATAAAGGGGAAAGAGCGAGGTGTTGTACGGTTGCAACCAGTAAGCACCAGGTGAGAATTTGCGCAGCAGGGTGGAAAATTAACATAGACAGCTACGGCAGAAAATTTCGTGCGTCGGGTTGGGTGAGTCAAAACGGCAGCGTGGGCTGCCGTTTAAGTGAGTATTAGCCGAGCTTGTTTAACATGGCTTTTGCGCTGCTAATTTGTTCTGCATTCCCCTCGCGTAGCACTTCTTCAAGGAATTCACGTGCAGCAGCGGCATCGTCCATTTCGATATAAACTTTGGCTAAGTCAAGTTTATTGGCGACTTCTTGGAAAGCGGCATTATTGGCATTTCCAGCGGCTTCCGCCGTGCCGCCCATGTTCAAATTGATGTCACCAAAATCTAATTTGATGGCAGGTGAACTGGATGCAACAGGAGGGACTTCTGTCAAGGAAAAATCCATCGTGACAGGTGGTTTGGTCGAGGCAGGGGCTGTGGGTGCTACCTCTGGCATGGCAAGGTCTATGGTGAAGGGCATTGCGTCGGCATCCATGGAAGCGGACACAGGTGCTAGGGATGTCGCCGCTGATGGCAAGTTGGGCATGGCAAAATCGATGGTAAATGGCATGTCTGTTTTGTCCGCAGGTGCAGCAGCAGGTGCGGGAACTGATTTCATATCAGGCAGCGAGAAGTCCATTGAGAATGTCATGGGCGCATCTTTTTCCACCACGGGTGCGGGGGCTTGGGGCGCGCCGCCCAAGGCAGTATGAGCGGACGTTATATCAAACATCATCTGATCCATGCTAGGCATCTCGCCCGCCGCGACGTTTGATCCTGTCGCGGTGAGGGCTTGATGTTTGGCGGTTACATCGTAAATCATGTCGCCTAGATTGGCTAATTCGCCAGACATGATTTGATGTTCGGCGGTAGCAACATGCAAATCTATGCTGCTGGGTAGGGGTTGCGATGCAGCGGGTTTGTCGCTTTCAAAATTCATTAAATCTTTAAGATCAGGCAAGTGCTGTGACGTTGCATCTAGCTTAGGAATCAATGATTTGTTGGTCGAAATGCCTAAGTCAAAATCCAGCGAGTGTGCGGGTTCTGGTGTGGCGGGTAGGTGTAATGCGGGCGTGCCAGATACTTTGCCGTCGGCATACATCGCGTTGCTAGGATCAATTTTTCGTCCTAACGCAGCGGCTTGTGCCCATAGCGTTTCATCGTCAGCGTCTTTGATTTGTTTCGCGACGGCGGCAAAGGCATTGACATCTTTACGGTGTACGTAAATCCCTAGCAACTCTAAGTGTAGTTGATAATGATGCGGCGTTTTTTTCAAGGCATCTTTGAGAATGTCTTCTGCTTGCGCATCGCGACCAAAGCTCAAAAATAAACGGGCTTCTTCAATCGGGTCTTCTTCGATTTCTTCGTGAACAACGGGTTGATAGCTTGCCGCATTTTGTGTTTGATAGAAACGCGCGGTTGCTTCGCCTACACTTTCCTCGCTCTCTTCTTCCTCTTTAACTTCTGCTTCTTCGTCTGGATGATCAAAAGCGGTTGCCAGTGCGGATGCGCTGTCAGCGTCTTCGTTGGATTTTGGATGCTGTTTGCGGCGATTTAACGCGAAAACCAATCCACCGAGTCCAAATAAAATGGCCGCTCCTCCTGCGAGGTATAACGGTTCATCCAAGACGGGTGAGACTGCGGCTAACACGTCATCAACCAGTGAGGTTTCGGGTTGGGCAGGGGGTTCGACAGGCTTAGCAACAGGGTGAGCTGCACTGCTGGGTAGCACGGGATGGATGGCTGACATGGCATCTACAACCGCAGATGCCGCATCCACCGTCACAGCGGATGCGGGCGCACTGATAGCGGTGACGATGCCGATGTCACCGACGCTACTGGCGGCTAGTGCCGCGCTGCTGGCTAACATCCCCGCTTGGGATTTTAACTCCAGTAGTTGTTGCGCATCATGGGCATTTTTGGCAGCGAGTGCAGCACGTGTTTGCTCTTCTTGAGCGGCTTTGCTTTTTGCAATGGCATCTTCCTGCGCGGCATTTTGCTGGTCTTGTGCCGTCGCGGTTTTATCGTCAGGCGCATTGCCGCTGGATAACTTCAACACTTCTTTCGCGCTATCGTTAGCGACAGGTGTTTTGTCTGTCACATCGGTACTTAGTTTGCCTGTACTGGATTGTTGTGTGTTATCTGATTGGCTACTGACGGTGGTGTTACTGGCCAACTGTTGACGATACGCATTCCAATCTTTGGTTTGAGCATGAATTTCTTTGCGCGCTTCTGTGGCGGACACGTTATCTATCTCTTGTTGACTAGGCAAACGTAAAATCGTACCCGTCTTCACCCGATTCATATTTTTGCCCACAAATTTTTGGGCATTGGCACGATAGAGTGCCACCATCATGCGATCTAAGCTGACTTCAGCGGGCTTGTTTTGCGCCGCAATTTTGCTTAGGGTGTCGCCGCGTTGGATTTTGATGGTTTCGGCATGCGGTTTAGCGACTTTAACAGGCTGTACGATCTTCTCAATCTGTGTATCAAGGCTGCCTATGGGGTGGCTTTCCACTTCCGCAGGCATAATAGGGGTCGCAGGAACGGCGGAGGCGGCTTGCGTGTCAGGTGTCGTCGCAAGAACAGATGAACCCGCTTGTGTATCGGGCGCAATAGGCTGAACGGCGGGTAGTGGGGTAGGTTCTGGGGTGTAGCCAGGCGGATCAATTAAAAAAGTGTAATCGCGCACCAGCTTGCCAGATGCCCAGTTAAGCTCTATCAGTAAGCTGACAAAAGGAATGTTAATGCTTTGGTTGCTAATGACGGTGATATGACGGGTGTTGGCGTCGATCTCAAATTTAAAAGTGATCCCCAGTGGATATTCTAACCCCGCACTTTTATACGCTTCTGCGGACGCGAGACGCGCGGTTAAACCCGATTTCTCGGCTTCACTGATCGAATCTAACGGAATACTGGCTTTAAGGGGTTGCCCTAAAGTCGAGGAAACGTTAATACCGCCCATACTCACAGCGGAGATTTGCGATGACCATGTTAATACGGCCACACCCAACAGTTTCATCAGTGATTTTTGCACGCCAGCTCCTTCACCTTCTTGACTAAATATCGAAGATTTAAAATAACATCATAGAATTATCTGCACAAGCAAATAATCATCATAGGGACGGTATTTTAGCCGTCCCTGTTTTACTTTTGCTGCCTAAATTACAGGTATTTCTCAATCAGAATTTCAGCGATTTGCACGCTGTTTAATGCCGCACCCTTGCGCACATTATCGCTGACTACCCATAAATTCAAGCCCATGGGGTGAGAAATATCTTCGCGAATGCGCCCAACGTACGTGGCATCATTGCCTGCTGCATCAATTGCGGTGGGGTAACCGCCAGGTTCACGCTCATCCATCACCTCAACCCCTGGAGCTTTTTCCAATAAAGCGCGCGCTTGGGCAGCGGTGATTTTTTTCAAGGTTTCAATGTGGATGGCTTCGGAATGCCCATAAAACACGGGCACACGCACGGCAGTCGGGTTCACTTGAATGCGGTCGTCTTCCATGATTTTTTGGGTTTCCCACACCATTTTCATTTCTTCTTTGGTGTAGCCATTGTCCATAAAAACATCAATTTGTGGAATCACATTAAACGCAATGCGTTTGGGATAGACCGCTACTTCTGGTTCTTGCGAATTAAACAACGCCCGTGTTTGGTTTGCCAATTCGTCAATCGCTTCTTTGCCTGTTCCCGATACCGCCTGATAGGTCGCCACGTTAATGCGCGCAATCCCAACCGCATCACGGATAGGTTTTAACGCTACCAACATTTGAATCGTCGAGCAGTTTGGATTGGCGATGATACCGCGATTTTTGTATTGTGCGATGGCATGGGGGTTCACTTCGGGTACGACCAGTGGAATGTCACGGTCATAACGGAAATGAGCGGTGTTGTCGATTACCACGCAACCCGCTGCGGCGGCAATGGGCGCGTATTTTTCTGACACGCTGCCACCCGCAGAAAACAAGCCGATTTGTGCTTTAGCAAAATCAAATTGATCTACGTCAATGACGGTTAATTCTTCACCTTTAAACGTGACGGTCGAGCCTGCGGAACGGCTAGAAGCCAGCGGATACAAATTGCGTACAGGGAAGTCGCGCTGTGCCAGAATTTCCAGCATCGCCTCGCCCACCGCACCTGTCGCGCCCAAAATACATACGTCATACTGCTTAGTCATTACTTTTCCTAACTCAATTAAAATTATTTTGGAGAAGAGGGGAGGGAGAAGGGGGAAGGGATAAAACCCATTCTACCGCCATTCACCCTGTACTCTTTCCGCTCACTCTTTTCTCAGTCGGGTTAAAACCCGACCTACGGCATTGAGGGCGCGGGTGGGTTTTACCCTTCTCCCTTCCCCCTTATCTCTTCTCGTTTTAAAGTGCCGCGACCACCGCGTCGCCCATTTCAGCCGTACCCACTTTGACCATGCCCGCGTCAAAGATGTCGCCCGTGCGATAGCCTTGCTGCAAGGTCTTGCGCACCGCATTTTCGATACGTTGCGCAATATCTTCACGCGCAAAAGTGTAGCGCATCATCATCGCAACTGACAGTATGGTTGCCAATGGATTGGCGATATTCTTGCCTGCGATGTCAGGCGCAGAGCCATGACAAGGTTCGTACAAACCTTTGTTATTCGCATCCAGCGAGGCGGAAGGCAACATACCAATCGAACCCGTCAACATGGACGCTTCGTCCGACAAAATGTCGCCGAAAATATTGCCTGTCAAAATCACGTCAAACTGCTTCGGTGCACGCACCAATTGCATCGCGGCGTTATCCACATACATGTGGGATAGCTCAACTTCAGGATATTCCTTGCCGACTTCAGTGACAATTTCGCGCCAGAACATGCTGGTGTCCAACACATTGGCTTTATCTACCGAACACAATTTTTTGCTGCGCTTCATTGCGCTTTGGAAACCGACATGCGCCACACGACGGATTTCAGATTCGCTGTAGTGCATGGTGTCAAAGCCTTGGCGTTCACCATTCTCTAAAGTGCGAATGCCACGTGGTTGACCAAAATAAATGTCGCCTGTCAATTCGCGCAAAATCATAATGTCCAAGCCAGACACCAATTCTGGTTTCAAGCTGGAAGCATTGACCAATTCGGGATAGACCAAAGCAGGGCGCAAGTTAGCAAATAAATTCAATCCCTTGCGAATGCGCAACAAACCTTGCTCAGGACGTTGTGGGCGGGGTAAGTTGTCGTATTGATAACCACCAACCGCACCCAATAATACCGCGTCAGACTCCTGCGATAATTTCAACGTCGCTTCAGGCAACGGGTCGCCCGCCGCATCATAGCCCGCGCCGCCAATGTGCGCGTATTCCATTTCAATTTTCAAGCCATCGCGACGCAAGGCTTCCATCACCTTCACGGCTTGCGCCACGATTTCAGGACCAATCCCGTCCCCTGGTAAAACTGCGATTTTCATTTCATTTTTCCTGAGTAATGCGTTAATACAAACTGTTTGATCGTATCAAACACGTTTAAAAGATAAGGTGTGCTTTGCAACAAATCCTCGAAATGTTGCGACTTAACTGCCTCTGATTCGGAGTAATCGTGGGTAGCGGTATTGCGCAAATGACGCACTTTTTGCCACGCATCCATGTTATCCAAAATCTCAATTTGTTACATGTAATTAAGTACATAGCTGAACATACGCGTATCTTCGTTTTCGACGTTGGCAATTAAGCGCATTGCCGACGCGAGATGATCCTGCATTTCAGCGAATCGTGCTTTAAAGGCGGTCAATGACGTGAGATGCGCATCTGAGATTGCATCAAAAGGAGCGTTGACATTCCACCACGTTTGCACTTCCGCTTGTGAATAGACCAAATGACGGCGCATTTTTTCCAAGTGGCGAATTTTCTCATGCAGTGAGACTAATAGGTCATCATTCATAACCGCACCCCCGTTTTTTGCGCAATGCGATAAATCGCTAAATCCCGTCCCGTTTCATGTACGACTAAATCCACTGGGTAAAGCAGTCTGTCTTCCAGTCGCCCCAAGCAATTGACACGTTTATGAAAAAGGTCATCCTGCTGCTTAGGCACGACATATAAATCCACATCGCCGCCCCGTTTTTTATCATCCACGCGAGAGCCGAACAGCCAAATCTCCGCATCCTCGCCAAAGTTCGCGGCGATGATGGTTTTTATTTGCTGTTGCTCTTCGGTGGTTAAGCGCATGGTTTACGCAACCAACCAAGGTTGTGCCGCGTGGTGTTTAGCTTGGAAGGCTTGAATTTCTGCCACATGTTGCAAAGTTAAACCAATGTCATCTAAGCCGTTGATTAAGCAATGTTTGCGGAAAGCATCCACGTCAAACGCATACACCGTGCCATCGGGCAGGGCGATGCGTTGATTTTCTAAATCGACAGTCAGTTTAAAATCATCTTGCGCGGCGATGGCTTTGAATAAGGTATCGACCTTTTCCGCGTCCAAGCGTATCGGCAACAGCCCGTTTTTAAAGCAGTTGTTGAAGAAAATATCGGCGAAGCTAGGCGCGATGATGACGCGCAAGCCGTAGTCTTCCAATGCCCACGGCGCGTGTTCCCGCGACGAGCCGCAGCCGAAATTTTCGCGTGCCAACAAAATTTGCGCGCCTTGGAAACGCGGTTGGTTCAGCACAAAATCAGGGTTCAGCGGGCGGACGCTGTTGTCCATACCAGGTTCGCCGTGATCCAGATAACGCCATTCGTCAAAGGCATTCGGACCAAAGCCCGCGCGTTGAATAGATTTCAAAAATTGTTTAGGGATAATTGCGTCAGTATCGACGTTGGCACGATCCAGCGGAGTGACCACGCTATTTAACAAGGTAAATTTACGCATAATTAGTTCTCGCTGATGTCAACAAAATGCCCTGCAATCGCCGCCGCCGCTGCCATGGCGGGGCTGACCAGATGGGTGCGTCCGCCTTGGCCTTGGCGACCTTCAAAATTGCGGTTGGAAGTCGAAGCGCAGCGTTCGCCCGCATTCAATCGGTCGTCATTCATCGCCAAGCACATCGAGCAACCTGCGTCGCGCCATTCAAAGCCAGCGGCGATGAAAATTTTGTCCAGTCCTTCGGCTTCAGCTTGTGCTTTCACCAAACCAGATCCTGGCACGACCAATGCCAATTTGACATTGCTGGCAACCATTTTGCCTTGCGCCACGACGGCTGCTGCGCGTAAATCTTCGATGCGCGAGTTGGTGCAAGAGCCGATAAACACTTTGTCGATTTGAATCTCGGTCATCGGCGTGTTGGCTTCCAAACCCATATAGCGCAAGGCACGTTCCGCACCTTCGCGTTTCACGGGGTCAGTCATGTCAGCGGGGTTTGGTACGCAACCATCCACGGCAACCACCATTTCTGGCGACGTGCCCCACGTTACTTGCGGTTTGATGTCAGTCGCATCTAATGGCACCACCGCGTCAAACACTGCGTCGGCATCGCTGTGCAAGGTGTTCCAATACGCCACGGCTTGTTCCCACACGTCGGCTTTCGGTGCGTAAGGACGACCTTTCAAATAATTGACCGTGGTGTCATCCGCCGCCACCAAGCCTGCGCGTGCGCCGCCTTCAATCGCCATATTGCACAGGGTCATGCGACCTTCCATCGACAAATCGCGAATCGCGCTGCCTGAAAATTCAATGGCATAGCCCGTGCCGCCCGCTGTACCGATTTTGCCAATAATCGCCAGAGCCACGTCTTTCGCGGTCACGCCTTTGCCCAACGCACCTTCGACTTTGACCAACATGGCTTTGGATTTTTTGGCCACTAAGCATTGCGTCGCCATGACGTGTTCGACTTCAGATGTGCCGATACCATGCGCTAAGGCGGCAAATGCGCCGTGGGTGCTGGTATGCGAATCGCCGCACACCACGGTCATCCCTGGCAGCGTTGCACCTTGTTCAGGACCAACTACATGCACAATGCCTTGGCGCGTATCGGACATTTTAAATTCGTTCACGCCAAAATCGGCGCAGTTTTGATCCAGTGTATCGACTTGCAAGCGCGCAATCGGGTCAGCGATACCTTTGTCGCGTCCCGTGGTGGGCACATTGTGATCCGCCACTGCCAAAATCGACTCCACGCGCCACAGCTTGCGCCCCGCCAGTTTCAGTCCTTCAAAAGCTTGCGGGCTGGTCACTTCATGTACCAAGTGACGATCAATGTAAATCAACGCCGTGCCGTCGGCATCTTGCCGCACCACGTGGGCATTCCAAAGTTTATCGTAAAGAGTTTGCGCGTTCATAAATAGTGTGCATTTTTAAGAGCGCGGGATTATGCCATAAGCCTTGCCACTTGTTTAGGGGCGCGTTGTGGGATGTTTTAAAACAAATTGCGCCAGCTCTTGTGTTGAGAGTGGTTTGCTAAAGTAATAACCTTGTACTTCATCGCAGCCTTGCTCTCGTAAAAAGGCCAATTGATCCGCCGTTTCCACGCCTTCTGCGATGGTTTGGAATCCTAGGCTTTTTGCCATATTGATAATGGCGATGACGATGGCTTTGTCATCGGCATCTTCATGAATGTGACGCACAAAAGACTGGTCGATTTTGAGCTTATACACTTTGAAGCGTTTCAAATAGCTCAGCGAAGAATAGCCTGTGCCAAAATCGTCAATCGACATGCGGATACCCCGTTGATTCAGTTGATTCATCACCGCAATCGCCGAGGCGGGGTTATTCATGGCGACACTTTCGGTCAATTCTAGTTCAAGATATTGGGGCGCTAGACCGACTTCATTGAGCGTATGTGAGACAAAATCAGGAAAGTTGGGGCTGTGAAACTGCATGGCGGATAAGTTAACCGCCATGGTCATGGGGGGAATGCCTTCATCTAGCCACTGCTTCATTTGTTTCACGGCAGTACGCAATACCCATTCGCCTATGAGTAAAATTTGTCCGCTGTCTTCGGCAATGGGGATAAATTCAGCGGGGGAAATCATGCCTAATTCAGGGTGTTGCCAGCGCAATAGTGCTTCGGTGCCGATGACTCTCCCCGTTTTGAGGTCGATTTGTGGTTGATAATTAAGATGCAAGCCATCCCGTTTGACTGCATAGCGCAAGGCATTTTCGAGCTGAAGCCGTCGTGCTGAATGTGCTTGCATCTCTAAGGTAAAAAAGCGGAAGTTGTTCCGACCATTTTGTTTAGCACGGTACATGGCAATGTTGGCACATTGGGTCAGCTGCTCGCTGCTGATGCCATCATCGGGATACATGGCGATGCCGATAGAGGCGGTAATCATCAAATCGTGGGTTTCGATGTGGCAAGGCTGTGCCACGAGTTCCAATAGCTTGTCTGCGATATGCGCCGTACCATTTTCATCGGTGTTGTGCAGCACTAAAATAAATTCGTCACTGCTCAAACGCGACAAAATATCTTCTTTGCGCAACAAAGCGCGTAGTCGCGTGGATAATTCCATCAACAAGGCATCCCCAATGTGGTAGCCCAAGGTGTCATTGATGTTTTTAAAGTGATCTACATCCAAAAATAACAACGCAAATTCCGTGTGCGTGCGTTTGGCTAAGCTAATCGCTTGACCCACTTGCTCGTTTAACAAGCTGCGATTGGGCAAGCCTGTCAGTACATCAAAGTTGGCTAATTGTTGGATGTTTTCTTCTGCATTTTTGAGTTTGGTGATGTCTTCCTTGATCGCGAGATAGTTGCTGACGCGCCCATCGGCTTGTCGCACGGGCGATACCATCATGGATTCATAGTATTCCGAGCCATCTTTACGGCGGTTAATGAGTTCGCCCTTCCACGATTTTCCCTCCATCAAATGCGCCCACATATCTTGATACGTGGTTTTAGGGGTTTTCCCCGATTGCCATAAACGCGGGTTTTGACCCACCGCCTCTTCCAAGGTGTAACCCGCTGATTTAATAAACGCACCATTGGCGTATTGCACATTACCTGCTAAGTCTGTGATGATGATGGAGTTATAACTTTGCTCGACCGCTAACGACAAGGTTTGCATCATTTCCTTCGTGGTATGTTGCAAGGTCATATCCTGTACCGTCCCTAGCATTCGCATGGGCTTGCCCGACGTATCGCGCTCAAGTTGCGCGCGTTCGCGTACATGGTATGTTTTGCCATTGACCACCATGCGGTGTTCAATATCCAAGCGGTCTTCGGTCAGAGCTGCTTGCCATGCCAGTTCAAAATGGGCTTGGTCGTCGGGATGAATATAGGAAAAATACAACGCTAACGAGAGGGGTTGCTGTTCTGCCCTGCTCAAAATACGGTCAGTTTCCAGCGAACATTCCATTTCGCCTGTCTCAATATTGACCGTCCAACTGCCTGTTTCCGCCACACTTTGCGCACGTTTAAGATCTTCTTGGCTACGTCGTAAGGAAGCTTGCACGTCGCGCTCGTGGGTAATGTCATGGGCGATGCTCAACACCCCAATGAGCTGCCCATCCTGATCGTGCATGGGCGTTTTGGTGATTTGCATTAAGGCGCGATGCCCATCATCTGCAAAGGTAATCCATTCCTCATGCTGTGTCAGTGCATTTTGTGCCAGCGTGAGACTATCTTGCTCTTTCAGGCGATCTGCTTGAGCTTTATCCAAAAAGTCGTAGTCTGTTTTACCGATGAGGTCTATTTCTCGCACCCCCAAAAAACGCTCGAATATGGGATTGCAGGCAAGATAGCCACCTGAGAGGTTTTTTAAGCAAATTAAATCAGGAATGGTTTGCACCAAGGTACGTAAACTGGCTTCATTCTTACGTAGCATCTGCTCGGTTTGGCTGCGTTCAATCGCTAAAGACACAAAATGCGCCGCTTGTTTCATGGCGGTCAGTTCAGAGAGCAGCGGCGTGCGTGGCACGGGGCTGTATAGAGAGAAAATTCCTAACACTTTGTTTTGTGTCGATAAAATTGGAATTGCCCAGCAAGCTGCCAGTTGATTTTGTGAGGCTAAATCTTGGTAATCTTGCCAGATAGGATCGTGCGCAATGTCGGCGGTGAGCGTGATCTCACCCGTATAAGCCGCCGTATGGGATGAGCCCGTCCTGTTGCCTATTGCCACGGTGTCGATGGCTTGAAGGTAGGCGAGTGGTAAGTTAGGGGCTGCCGCGTGATGTAAGTGGGTACCCTCAGCATTGAGTAAACTGATGGCACACGACATGCTCGGAAACAACGCCTCATAACGTTCGGCAAGTTCAGTCAAAAAGTCAGATAAAAGCGCGTTTTTGGCTAATTGACCTAAAATATAGCGTTCATTTTCAGTTTGTTTTTCAAGGATTTTACGGGTGGTGATGTCCATTGCCGTGCCTGCTGCATACACCGCATTGCCCGCTGCATCATGCTGCGTTGCTTTGCCCCGCACATGTAACCACATCCAATGCCCCGCGCGATGGGGTAGGCGATATTCAACATCAAATAAACCGTCTGAATACAAGGCGGTATTGAATTTCTGCATGACTTCGACGACATCATCTTTATGAATGCGAGTCATCCATTCGTCTAAGTTGTGTGCCGCATGTTGCGTATCTTGCCCTGTCACTTTTCGCAAGCTATCGCTATACAAAATCGCCCCTGTTTTTAGGTCTAGCTCCCAGTATCCTTGTTCTGAGGCTTCGATAATCATCGCCAGACGGTCTTTAGTTTGCTCTGATTGTTGGCTTTCTAGTTCTTTGGCTTGTGCTTCATACAGTGCGGCGGTGATGCGTTCCAGTAAATTATGTAGCGTGATGACCCCAATAATGTGTTCGTCATCATCCAGTACCACAAGGTAGTAAAGGTTTTGTTGCTGCATCAGCGTGGCAACACTGGAAACAGACTGCCGATAATGGGTCGAGGGAATCGGGCTGCGCATCACCTTGTGTAACTGCAGATGATGCGCTCCCCCTGCGGGCTGTTTTAGCAGTAGCCCTGGGATGTCGCGCTCGGTCAAAATTCCAATGGGGTGACCTTTGTCCATCACGATGACGTAGGGCGAACGCTCACGTAACATCATATCCAAGGCTTGGTCCAACGTGGCATCGGCAGGTAATAAAGGCAGTTCTTTGTTCATGACCGTGTCAAGACTATCAAGCTGGCGCAACACATCAAAGCCAAGATGACGGCGAAAATCACTTTCACTGGCGATACCCACCACGGCATTTTGTGCATCCACGACAATGAGATGGCGGATATGCGCTTTGAGCAACCACGCGTAAGCCGCACCGAAATCCATGTCTAACGGCGCGGTCAACACGGGATGGCTCATCACGTGGCGGGCGGGGGTGTTAGTCGCCGTGTGGCTATGCAACAACCGCACCATATCTCGCTCAGTGAGTATGCCCAGCAGCTGTTGTTGTTCGGTGATCAACAAAGAAGAAATGTGTTGCTCCGCCATGCGCTGCGCTGCATCGCCTAAGCTACAATCGGGTGCTATTTGTTGTACATCCCGACGTACAATGTCGTTCAAAGTGATTTTGCTCATGGGGCTATTTTTCAGCGCGTAAGCTCAGAATGGGTTCGTAAATATGGTAGGTATTGCGTCCTTTTTCCTTGGCTTGATACATCGCCATGTCGGCCCACTTTAAAACATCCTCATGGCTAGATTGATGTCCACGGAACAATACGACACCGATGCTGGCGGTGCAAAGGTGTTCCACCCAAAACGCGTCCCCTTCTTTTTGGGCAATACGCAGTCGATAGGGGGCGGCAAGTGTCTGACAAATTTTTTCTGCGACAAATGCGGCATGGGTCATGGAGAGCGGTTTGTCATCGGTGAGTTCGCCTATCATCACCACAAACTCATCACCGCCAAAACGCGCCACGGTGTCCGTTTTGCGAATACAGGTATTTAATCGCTGCGCGACTTCAACCAATAACAAATCACCGACATCATGCCCATAACGGTCATTGAGCGGTTTGAAATTATCCAAATCCAAAAACATCAGTGCGCCATCATGCCCATTGCGCTCACCGCACAACATGGCTTGATCCAGCCTATCATTCAATAAGCGACGGTTTGGTAACTGTGTCAACGTGTCGTAATACGCCAGTTGTCGAATTTGTTGCTCGGCGGCTTTGCGTTCGGTAATGTCAATAAAAGTCGCAATTGCCCCTTTGATGCTCCCTTCTTGCAATAAGGGATGTGACCAGTATTCGACAGGAATTGCCACGCCATCTTTACGCCAGAATACCTCGTCAGATACATTGATTTCTTCTTGAAACTGAAACGCGCGATATATACGGCATTCCGCCGCAGGGTAGGGCGTGCCGTCAATTCGGGTGTGGTGAATCAAGCTATGGATATGTTTGCCGACCACTTCGCTGCGATCTTGATACCCTAGCATTCTCAAAAAAGAACGATTCACAAAGGTGCAATTACCTTGGTCATCCACACCATATACCCCTTCTGCCATGGAGTTTAGCAGTAGCTCGATATTGTCATGTGAGATACGCAGCGCATCCTCTATTTGTCTGCGTTCCGTCATGTCACGGGTGACCGCCAGCAACGCAATGATGTCACCTTTGGCATTGCGCAATGGCACGGCATGGGTGTGTAACCAGCGTCGTGTGCCATGCCGTCCTTGAATTTCAAACTCTAAATTCCCCGACTTTCCTGCGAATACGCTGCGCGTCAGTTCAATAAAATTTGCCCGATAAGGTGCCAACACAAAATCGTACACGACGCGACCAATGAGTTCTTCACTGTGTGCGACTTCTAACATATCCAGCCCCGCACGGTTGATTTGCAGCACCGCGCCATCCGCTGTGAGCAACTTAACGCATTCTGGCTCCGCTTCGATGATGGTATTGAGTTCCAACTGATTGGTGGTGAGCTGCGCTAAAAGATGCGTGATCACGGTCAAAACCGCATAACTCACCACGCTAGAAGTCACCAGCCCAACGAGTAGATACGCTTTGGGTGGAACCTGCAACAGCCACGTCACCCCTAAAATAATCAATTCGCTTAACAATACCGACGCGACCGTTGCAAACAAGCGCAGTTGCCAAAGAGACATGCGTTGCAAATAGGAAATAAAGGTCATAAATAAAATTAGTGCGTGGTGTTTGGTATTTAAGTCGTGTGACCGCAATATAAAACCTCTTTTTTCAGTTTTGAACGACTGCAAAATCCCAGTAAGTCACGCAGAGTGTCTAGAGAAAGAAGTGCAACGATACCAGATTTACGGAGTGAGGGGCGGTGTGGAAAGCGAGTTGCTAAATTTCTCGCTAAGTGATGTGCATATTGCGGTAGAATTTCGCCCTTATTGCACAGCGTGCAACTATTTCAACTTCGGAGGAGAAAAAATCATGACAGCACAAATTAAATCGCGAAAAACAGTCATTATGAGATCTAGCATCTTGTTTGCGGTTTCATTCGCCATGGTGATACTGGCATTTAGCAGCGGTGCAAGTGCGCTTGGCATGGTTTTTATTGTCATTGCCATCG
The DNA here is from genome assembly GCA_049276435.1 of Gallionella sp. GTDB lineage: Bacteria > Pseudomonadota > Gammaproteobacteria > Burkholderiales > Gallionellaceae > Gallionella. The sequence goes on from JBASWK010000137.1 coordinate 20,455, forward strand.
GCTCTTTAGGTTTCGGCGCGGGCTGCTTGATGAATAGCCCATGCGAAACATCGGGACTGAATAAAGAAAGCTAATCTTTGCTGTTATTTGGGGTAAGGTGTTGTGTACAAGTAATTGGGCATTGAGCTGTTAGTCGCTAGTCATTGGTTTTTAGTTTGTGGAGTGAAATTTTTCACTCATCTATTTGAATATATAGTAAAAAATATAGTATCTGGCAGATTTATACTATGAAACTAACGACTAGCAGCTTAAAATATCATTTTTTGCCAACGAGTGCGTTATCTCACCCAAAACTGCCACCAAGATTTCTTCTGGGTAAGCTTTTCTGCTGGAAAATCCTGCAACTTAAAAAAGGGTAGTAATAAATCCTCCATTTTGTAAAAACCTTTTGATTTGCCATATAAATTTTCTATGGCAAATAAAACACCATTGCCGAAAGCTTCACGCGCAATAGATTCATGTTTTAGTCGTATGGTTTGAAATGGGAAGCCAAACAATATTTCATGTGTGCCAATAATGCCACCCGCTCGAATAGACTTGATATTTTCTTCAGGCAAATTCAACTCACGAACAATCACTTTGGCGGTACCAGATATTTCTGGTTTGCTTCTAAAATGTTCCTCAATCACCTCAATGTCGGTATGAGGAGCAATGTTTTTGAGTACTTTGGCAGCGATAATCAAGAAATTGATGCCCAACGTGATGTTGGCTGAATGTAATACGCAGGTTTGCTGCGACAGATGTTGAAGTTGTTTGATTTTTTCGTCTGGATATGAAGATACCGCACTTATGATGGTGATATTCCTTTTTGCCGCCTCCGCACCATAATAATCCAATCCCGTCTCTGAAGAGAAATCAACAATTATATCAACTGGATAGCGATCTAATAGTTCCGCTGCGCTGTATTCATCCTTTGAATAAATGAGTCCTAGTTCATCTGATGCAACCCCTAATAGCTCAGGAACAGAACGATGTTCAAGCAGTTTTGATTGACGAATAACCCATTGTAAATGGGTTTTCTTTGACGCTAACAGTACCGCTGCTACCGCGCGACCTGTTTTACCAAAACCAATGATTCCAACCCTCATGCTAGTATCCTTGTAATTCGTAAAAATTGGTAACGACTCCGTGAGTCGTGCTGAAACTCACCAAGGGTGTCTGGCGAGCTTAGACTAAAACGCCCATGCTAATGCGTTTCACATAAATTGATTGGGAGCCGTGCGAGGACGCAAAAAAACAGCAGTTTTCGATTTTCTTGAAAACTGCTGCAAAGTTGAGCGACGATATTCATTCGCCCATTCTGACCGCTCTCAGCCCAGAATCTTAAAATTATGACCACCATTTTGGCATCTGTTTCTTTTTACAAAAATCCCCTGACCGCTTTTCATATGCTTACTGGAATCTTACATCTTTTGCTTTTTTATAGCAAGAGCTTATTTTTATGAGCGGTGAAAACCTCAATATCCCTCACCCCATCCGCCATTTGAACATTGTTGTAACTGTACGGTAAATGTATTCAGCGGCATGGCGGTCGTGAAAGGTCTAAGTTGTCAATTAATGTCACAAATGAGACTATTTTGGGCGTATTTATACATTTTTTGTCAGTAAGATTGATGTAAGTTTAATGTAAGTTTGGTGAGTGTTTTTAAGCTTACCTATAAATATCAAATAGTTAATGATTGTGGCATGGTTTCTGCCTATGCAAAAGATAAGTGTCCTACAAGAGTGGGTGCTTAACTTTAACTAAAAAGGAGCTAAAAATGAAAAACTTGCAAAAAGGTTTTACCTTGATTGAACTGATGATTGTGGTGGCGATTATCGGTATTTTGGCGGCGGTAGCGATTCCCGCTTACGGTGATTACACCGCTCGCGCACAAGCGGCTGAAGCGATGACTTTACTGGATGGACTGAAAACACCGATGACCGAAGCGTATATCACAAACCAATCTTGGGATATTAAAAGCATTAGTGCGATCACTACAGGTAAATATGTATCGGGTATTGTGACCAATATTCAAAAATCTACAATCTCTGCGCAATATAAACCCACTGGTGTGAGTAAAAAGATTGCAGGTTTGTGGGTACACATGAACTATAATACGTTGACAGGTAGCTGGTATTGTGCGAATGGAACAGATTCTGCTGAAGCAACAACTGGTAACACCAAGGTAATCCACACGGCGGTTGCAGGTGCGACAGGCATACCTCTTTCTTTGCTGCCAAAATCTTGCCAATAAGCCTTTAATAACTAGCCGATTAATTTCATTGTTTACGATTTTTCTCACATAAGTTGCGATAAAAAGTAAATAAACACGATCTTAAGCCTCGCGCTATTTGAAGCATTGTCTACACAAAACACCTCGTCTGGGGTGTTTTGTGTTTTTTAAAAGGATAGTCGTTATGATCAATAAGCATCATCCTTATCTAGTCAAAATTCGAAATGCCTTGGCATATCGCTTTAGCCTGCACGCAGATCAATCTAGTTTTGCGGAAATTGATCGGAATATTCGTGATGGCGTAGAAATTAAAGGTACGAATTTATGGCTGCTGATGCTGGCGATCTTTATCGCTTCCGTTGGGCTGAATGTCAATTCAACTGCCGTCATTATTGGTGCGATGCTCATTTCTCCGCTCATGGGGCCGATTATGGGGGTGGGATATGGGGCGGGGATTAACGATAGTGATCTGATTCGACGCAGTATCGGCAACTTGTTGATTTCCATTGGCATCGCGCTTTTTACATCAACGTTGTATTTTTGGGTCAGCCCCCTATCGACGGCGCAATCTGAATTATTGGCAAGAACGACTCCAAGCATTTGGGATGTGTTGATTGCGCTGTTTGGCGGATTGGCTGGCATCATTGCTTCGACGCGTAAAGAAAAATCGAATGTGATTCCAGGGGTGGCGATTGCGACCGCATTGATGCCCCCTTTGTGTACCGCAGGATATGGCATAGCCAATGGCTCATTGGATATGTTTATGGGGGCGTTTTATCTCTTTTTTATCAATGGGGTTTTTATCGCTTTCGCTACTTTAATGGTGATTAGCTATATCAACCCACCGCATAAGCGTTTTGTCAGCAAGGCGTTAGAAGGTACAGTTAAGAAATACACCTATATTGTGGTCGTGCTGACTATTTTACCCAGTATTTACTTGGCATATGGCTTGGTTACCAGAGAGATGTTTAGTGCGAGGGCAAACGAGTTTATCAAGCATGAAGTTGTTTTTGAGAACAGTTTTATCGCTAAACGAGAAATTTTAGCAGACCAAAAAATCATTGATCTTTCCATAGTTGGGCAGCAAATTGATGGTCAACGATTGGCAGCACTCCAGCGTAAATTAGGCGACTACCATATCCCGAATGCCAAGCTGATTGTGCATCAAACTGTGATTAAGGAGTTGGATGAAGCGTCTTTAAGAAAATCCTTGTTATCTGATGTGATCAGTAAAAATCAAGAAGTGTTTGATAGCAAAAACCAGCAGATACAAGATTTAAAACAACAAGTTGCAGATTTTAAAGCACAAAAAATGCAGCAAACCAGCTATCTAGCCGATCAGCAGAAAATTTTTGACGAGTTTCTGGCACAGTATCCACAGGTTCAAAAATTAGCGATTGCAAAAACGACTGAATATCAACCCAGTTCAGCAGTGCAAGCCACTGTTTTATTGGTGAATGTCACCACCAACAAACCCTTTAGCAAGGAAGACCGTCGCCGAAGTGCCGCTTGGTTGCAAGTCAGGGCAGGCGTAGATAGCGTCAAGCTCATCATTGAAAAATAAGCTGCACCTCGCCGTAACGCTCATTTTCAACTTATCCAAGCTATTTGCGAATCTGAATTCATTCGTAAGCAATAGCACCCAAAAGGTACCATCATGGAACTACATCAGTTTTTTCTCTTCCTCGCCATTGTGCTCATTGCAGCGCGGGTGTTATCTGAAACAGTTGCTCGCTTTGGTATTCCTGCCGTCATCGGCGAATTACTGGCAGGGCTGCTCGTCGGCCCTTCGCTGCTCGGTTGGGTGTCACCTGACACCACCATGAAATTGCTGGCAGAAATAGGCATTATTTTGCTCCTGTTTGAAGTAGGGATGGACACCGACTTAAGTCGTTTGGCGCGCTCAGGTCGCAAGCCCTATATCGTTGCCGTGGTTGGTTTTGCCTTGCCGTTCATATTGGGATATGGCATCAGCGCGTGGCTATTCGGTTTACCCCAACTTACTGCGCTATTTATCGCTGGCGCACTCACCGCGACCAGCATTGGCATCACCGTGCGTGTATTGAATGACCTAGGCAAACGCCATTCCGACGAGGCGCAAATTGTCATTGGTGCGGCAGTGCTGGATGATATTTTGGGCGTATTGGTTTTGGCATTCTTATATCAATTTGCTGTGGAGAAACAAGTCTCGGTGCAAGCCTTGGGCAAAGTCAGCTTGTACATCGTGTTGTTTATGCTCTTCACGCCTATTGTCACCAAACTTGCCGCCAAGGTCATAGACAAACTAGACCAACGCGCCGCCTCACCTGGCTTATTGCTCAGCATGGTGCTGTCCCTGATCTTGCTATTTTCTTGGCTAGCACATTTGATTGGCGCACCCGAAATTATGGGTGGCTTCGCGGCGGGGTTGGCATTCAGTCAGTATTTTGGCTTTAAGTTTTCCCTTGGAAAAATTTCACTCCATTGCGCCCCTAGCCCTAAATTAGCCCATCAACTAGAAGAGCAGATACGCCCGCTGATTCATACTTTTTCACCCTTGTTTTTTGTCATGGTGGGCGTATCGCTCAATTTAAGCGATGTCAATTGGCGTTCACCTGCCATCTGGGGCTTAGCAGGTTCATTGCTGATCGTGGCTTTTGTGGGAAAATTTGCGGCGGGATTTTTTATCCGTGAGCCACGGCAGAATCAAATTGCCATTGGGCTTTCCATGATTCCACGCGGCGAGGTGGGGCTGATTTTTGCGCAACTGGGGTTTTCACAAGGCATATTGAACGGTGAACTTTATGCTGCGCTGCTTATTGTCATAGCCATTACCACCATGACTCCGCCCTTCTTATTGAAATGGTTCTACCAACGACAAGATGCTAATAATCCCATTTAAACGTGTCGCGGAGGATCAGCCTTTCCATGTTACGTGGGATTCAACGATTACCAGCAAATCGCTCGCGTAGCTCAGTCAAATTCAATGTTTCCAAAATCTGTTCTAAGCGTTCTGCGGCGTTCTTACGGGGCATATCGGTACGGCGAGCGATAATCAATTCATTTTTCATGGAATGTTCCCAGCCGACGAGTTCGGTGACGGTCAGTTGATAACCATTGGCTTCTAACTGCAAACAACGCAGCACGTTGGTGAGTTGGCTGCCAAATTCGCGCGTATGCACAGGATGCCGCCAAATTTCGGATAAAGGTGTTTTGCCAAACGATTGATTTTTATGTTTATTCAATACCTTGGCGACTTCTGCCTGACAGCAGGGGACTAGCACCATAAATTTGGCTTGTTTGCGTAAAGCAAATTGAATCGCATCATCCGTGGCGGTGTCGCACGCGTGCAATGCCGTTACAACATCAATTTGATCGGGTAGCGCGGTACTGTGCGTTGAGGCTTCAACCGATAAATTTAAAAAGCTCATCTGTTCAAAGCCGAGCTGTGCGGCAAGATGTTGAGACTTTTGTACCAACTCAGCCCGTGTTTCAATGCCGTAAACATGTGCATCCGCGCGTGATTTCAAAAACAAATCATACAGAATAAAGCCTAAATAAGACTTTCCTGCGCCGTGATCCGCCAGCGTCACCCTAGCTTGCTCGGCATACACTTCGTTTAGCAAGGGTTCGATAAAATGGCACAGGTGATACACCTGTTTGAGCTTGCGACGGCTGTCTTGGTTGAGCTTGCCGTCCCGTGTCAGGATATGTAGCTCTTTGAGTAAGTCTATGGATTGGTTGGGCTTTATTTCAGGCATTAGATTGCTCATGCTGTCCGCCGCACTTTTTTCATGGCTTGCTGGGCTTCGCGCTTACCTTCACGTTCTTTTTCGGTCGCACGCTTATCGTGTTGTTTTTTACCTTTTGCCAGCCCAATCGCCAGCTTCACCCGCCCTTCTTTGTAGTGCATATCCAGCGGCATTAAGGTGTAACCTGCGCGCTGCACTTTGCCGATGATTTTTTCGATTTCACTCTTATGTAACAACAACTTACGCGTCCTGATCGGGTCAGGATGAATGTGGGTCGAAGCGTTCAATAGCGGGCTGATATGCGAACCAAAAAGATACAGCTCGCCGTTATTGACCGTTACATACGCTTCTTTCAGTTGCGCACGCCCTGCGCGGATGGCCTTGACTTCCCAGCCTTCCAGCATAATCCCCGCTTCGTATTTATCTTCAATGAAGTATTCGTGAAAGGCTTTTTTGTTTTGTATGATGCTCATGGTAATACTCATGCTGAATCGTTAAGCAGTCATTCTACCAGCCTTTTTAATTCGCCCTAAACCCGATTCCCGCAACTTCGTCATTCTCAATTCAAAATTTATCCACCCAATACGCCGCCGTAGGTCGGGTTTTAACCCGACTTTTGACGTGAATGTCGGGAATTTACGCGATGGTGTCGGTGCGCACATCAAACGTAGCCCGTATGCAATACGGGCGTTCCTTGCCCTGACGTAAAACCCGTATTGCATACGGGCTACGGGGTGAACGTGGTGAAAAAAGGTTCAGGCGAATGACACGCTTACTCATTTTTACGCCAACGGCACGGACGGACTATTTTCGTGTTGCTGTGTTTGCGCAAAACGACCTAAGTGGCGATCGGTTTTGGTGGTGTGATTGGCAAACCAGTCAAACATGAGCAACTGGATTTGAAAGCTGAGATATAACGGGTCATGCAATCCGCTGGTGATGTTGTTTTTCAAGCGAATGAATTCTTGTATAAATTTTTGATGTTCTTGGATGTGTTCATTGATGAAAGGATAGTTGATTTCGCGCATGATGCGCTCCTCGCTGCCAAAGTGAAAATGGGCATAATCAGCAAGAAAGCGTAGGGTTTCATCGACACCAGAAGTATCACCACTGCCAATCTGAGCGGAAAGATGGTTCATGCTCACCACTAACGCCTTGTGTTGATTGTCAATTTCATCAACCCCCACCAGGAAATCATCCGACCATGCCATCGTGCCTGTAATTTCACCCGTCCCCACATGCACCCCAGTCGCTAAAAAATCATGGCAGCGTTGCAAATAAATTTGGGCTGGATAATCTTCGGGTACATCGCGCAAGCAACTTTCCAACAAGGGAATCGCTTTCTCAATGGCTTTGATGTGGTAGTAGGCGATGCCCTCTTCAAACAACCTTAGGGTTTTTTTCTTGCCCTCGCGTATGGCGACGGGATCATGGTCAAACACTTCATAAACCGACTGCGCTTGATTTTTGCCTTTCACCCGTATGCGATCTAAAAAGCGAATGTGGTATTGCGTTTCATCTTTTAGTGCGTACAAAGTATGTTCGCTAATCAACAGGGGGGCGTGGTAGATTTTGGTGATCCCTTCCAATCGGGAGGCGAGGTTCACCGAATCGCTTAACACTGTTCCTTCCATATGCTGTGTGCCACCCACCGTGCCTAGCATGACAATACCCGTGTTCAAGCCTATGCCGATGTGGATGGCGGGATAGCCTGCGGCTACTCTACCCTTGTTATAACTTTGCAACTGCGTCAACATGCCAATCGCACTTTGCAGCCCCGCATCCGCCTCTTCAGGAAACAATGCCATGATGGCATCGCCAATGTATTTATCCACAATGCCGCCATGCTGACTAATCACAGGCTCCATTTCACCCAAATAGGAATTGATAAAAGAGAAGGTCTCTTTGGGGGTCATGCTTTCAGAGATTTGGGTAAAGTCGCGAATATCCGCAAACAGTATGGTCATTTTGTGTTCAATTTGCTCGCCCAATGCCAAATCCAAGATGCTTTTAGCATGGAGTAAATGCAGCAGCTGATGCGGTACAAATCGCCCGTAAGCATTCTCTGTTTCACGCAGCAAATCCAAGGTGTGATGATGCGATGCGACTTCTTGTTCTAACGCAATCAGCTTGTTTTTAAGTTTTTCTCGCAGCTTAGGAATAGAAACACCGTTCTCAGCCGTATTTTCAGTGGTCATCGTCATTCTCCTTAAAAGCAATAGGTTTTTCGGTTAAAACTTTCAACAGCTACATCATTTCGTGTAGCCCTAGAAGTTTGTTATTGTAGGGACTCTTGGCATTAAAAAACAGTATTACCAAAATTTAGTGGTGAGGAAGTCGCAGCGTTAAACGAGAAAAAGGTGCAAACCACCTTCCCACTTCGCCCTTTCCCCTGCACAATCGCGCCTATTGGTCATTTAGAAAGGACATCCCATGTATTACATCGTCACTGGCGCGGCTGGTTTTATTGGCTCTAATCTGGTTAAAGCATTAAACGAGCGCGGAGAGCATGACATCATCGCCGTTGATAATCTCAAAAATGCAGATAAATTTAAAAATCTAGTCGATTGCGACATTGCCGACTATCTGGACAAACATGACTTTTTGGCGAAATTGCGTGAAGGATATTTTGACGGCTTGGTGACGGCGATTTTCCACCAAGGTGCGTGTTCGGACACCATGGAAACCGACGGGCATTACATGATGGAAAACAATTATCAATACACGCTGGAATTATTGAACTATTGCCAAGACGAAGACGTGCCGTTTTTGTACGCGTCGTCCGCGTCAGTGTATGGCGGCGGCGGGGTGTTTAAAGAAAGCCGCGAATACGAATCGCCGCTGAATGTGTATGCCTATTCCAAATTCTTGTTCGACCAAATCGTGCGCCGTCGCTGGCACAAACGCGGCGCGCAAATTGTCGGCTTGCGTTATTTCAACGTCTATGGCGCACGCGAACAACACAAAGGGCGCATGGCTTCGGTGGCGTTTCACTTCTTCAATCAATACCGCGCCAATGGCAAAGTGAAGTTATTTGAAGGCTGCGACGGCTATGCCAACGGCGGGCAATTGCGCGATTTTGTGTCGATTGAAGACGTGGTGAAGGTCAATATGTTCTTCTTGGATAATCCTGAGGTCTCTGGCATATTCAATCTTGGTACAGGCAATGCTCAAAGTTTTAACGATGTCGCCGTGGCAACCATTAACACCTTGCGCCTCGCCGAAGGCAATGCGGCATTGGATTTAGACGAACTGACCGCACTCGGCGTGATTGAATACATCCCCTTCCCCGACGCGCTCAAAGGCAAATACCAAAGTTACACCCAAGCCGACATCACTGCGTTGCGCGCGGCGGGCTATGAGGATGCTTTTTTGAATGTCGGGCAAGGTGTGGAACGCTATGTGGGGCAAATGTTGAAGGCGGGTTAAACGGGTCATTGCAGTGAACCACAGTATAGAGGCAACGTTTCGCGTTGCCTCTGCCTTTAAAAAATGACAGCCAACAGAAAGGAAATACCATGCTTTACACCATCATCGGACAGGATGTCGCCGATAGTTTGGCAAAACGCCTCGCAGCGCGCCCCGCGCATTTGGCACGATTACACACGTTGCAAGCGAGTGGGCGACTTGTCTTGGCGGGACCTTTTCCTAGCGTGGATGCGATGGATCCAGGCACGGCAGGTTTTTCAGGAAGTTTGATTGTGGCTGAATTCGCTAATTTGGCGGCGGCACAGCAGTGGGCAGATGAAGATCCCTACGTGGCGGCGGGGGTCTATCGCGAAGTGTCTGTGTACCCCTTTAAGCTGGTTTTTCCACAATGAACGCCCGTATTGAAGCCATGCGCAGCCAGCTGGCTGTGCTACATCCTATCCATCTGGACATTGTGGATGAAAGTCATCGTCATGCAGGTCACGCGGGCGCACGAGCGGGTGGCGGGCATTATGTGCTGCGCATCGTGAGCGAAAATTTTTCAGGTAGCAATACGATGGCGCGTCACCGTATGATATATTCCGCGCTGGCTGAAATGCTCAAGTGCGAGATACATGCACTGACGCTGTATACGCATACCCCTGATGAATACACACTTTTAAATTTAAATAAGGAACTGTCATGTTGAAGACCCCCCGTTTTGCCGTGATCGCGCTGTTGAGCGCATTGGCGATTAACCCCGCTTTCGCAGAAGAAAAATCAGCCGCCATGGTCAATGGTGTGTCGATTTCCCAAGCGCGCGTGGATGCGCGTGTGAAAGCGGCACTGACTCAAGGTCAAACCGATACGCCTGAATTGCGCAAGATGATTCGTGAAAATATGATCAAGTTTGAGCTGGTGATGCAAGAAGCGAAAAAACGGGGTCTAGATCAAAAGCCAGAAGTCGTGCAACAAACTGAAATGGCGACGCAACAAGTGTTGTTGGAAGCCTTTGTGCGCGATTACGCGGAGAGTCATCCGATTGGCGATGATGTATTGCTGGCAGAATATGACAAGTTGAAAACCAAATTGGGCGATAAAGAATACAACGCGCGCCATATTTTGGTTGAAACCGAAGCCGAAGCATTGAGCATTATCGGCAAATTAATCGGCAAAAAACCTGCTAAATTTGAAGCCTTGGCAGCGAAATCCAAAGACACAGGTTCTGCTGAAAATGGCGGTTCCCTAGGCTGGTCTGCACCAAGCAATTTCGTTCCTTCTTTTGCTGAAGCGTTGGCAGGACTGAAAAAAGGTGAAATTACCAAAACGCCCGTACAATCCCAATTCGGTTGGCACGTCATCCGTCTGGATGATGTACGTGATTTGAAAGCTCCCGCTTTTGATGAAGTGAAACCACAATTGCAACAACGCCTGCAACAAAAAGCCATCCAAAAAGCGATTGACGATTTGCGTGCTGCGGCAAAAGTTGAATAAATTCAACGTGTAGTATGTGTGCAGCATAAGGACACCTTGGGGGTGTCCTTAAGTTTTGGGAAGAGGGAAGGGAGAAGAGGGAAGGGGGCGGGCGCGCAATGGTTTATTTTGCTTTTTGCCATTTGTGAAACGTGAAACAAACCGCCGTACCCTTCTCCCTTCCCAAATCAAGCAGCGCATCACCCGAATGGCACTTACTTAAGCCAAATCATCGGCAAACTCCCTCCCCTTCAAGGGGAGGGTTGGGGTGGGGATGGGGTGTGTGCAGAGAACGAACCCATCCCCATCCTAATTGCCCCCTCGCTTCGC
>JBASWK010000138.1:0-1596 GCA_049276435.1 Gallionella sp.
CACCCAACCCAACATTCAAGCGGGGCTGGCGGTAGCCAGTCCCTTAACTCAAACGTTAGAGCTCCTCATTTAACTCTTGATTTTAGTGCAATAAAGGTATATTTTATATACCATGATTACATTTGAATTTGACGAAACTAAAAGTCAGGCTAATCTTTTGAAGCATGGCATCAACTTTTTTGATGCACAACAGCTTTGGAATGATCCAATGTTATTGGAAATTCCCGCTAAAACTGAAGATGAGCCGAGATTCCTGATGATAGGACTGATCAACACAAAACATTGGTCGGCGGTTATCACTTACAGAAGCGCAAATATTCGACTTATTTCTGTTCGTCGCTCACGCACCGAGGAGGTGGCATTATATGAAAGCTAAAAACTTTGAAAAACAATTTGACGAGGATGTTGATATTACGTCTTCACTAGACATTTCAAAAGCAAAGCGTGTTTTGCAAGCGCAAAAACGCGTGAATGTTGACTTTCCAACATGGATGATTGAGTCCTTAGACCGAGAAGCTGGAAAGCTTGGTGTTACTAGGCAATCCGTCATTAAGGTGTGGCTTGCTGAGCGTCTTGAAAAAGTTGCCTAACCCCTCATTCAGACCGCAAGGGTCTTCGCCGTGGAACATAAGTGCTTAAGCACTTTGTTCACACGCGAAAGCGGGACCGGCTAAAGCCAGCCCCTTAATTCAAACGATAGACATTTAAAAATATGCCCACCATTGAACCTAAAAAAATTTCACCCTTAGCCAAATGGCTTGCAGTTGGCATGAGTGCATTTATGTTTGCTTATGGTGTTTTCATCATAATGACTGAGCACTATTATGGATACACAAGCAAGCTAGGCGGTGCTGAGGTAACTGCTGATGGTTTTGAGGCTATAGTCCTTGGTATTGCAACCATTATCTTTGGGTTAACCCCTAGGTCACTGTGGGCAACCTCTGGCAAAGCAGCGGGATTTTGGGCTGGCACTTGTATGGTTCTAGGCGTTTTATTATTTCTAACACCGTTCTACATACGCTAATGGCTAACCCATTATTCAAGCAGGGCCGGCTAAAGCCAGCCCCTTAACTCAATTGTTAGGGCTCTATTATGATTCGGTGGAGTTTATTTTTTCTAACCGTAATTGCTAATTTACTTTGGGCAGTTTTATCAATAGGCACTGGGTTCATCACTTGGGCTGAAATTGTGCCCAAAGAAATATCATGTTCTCTTTGTGCTCAACCTGAAGTGCAGGCCGCGCTTATAAAGGCTGCTTCTATTGGGCGCTCACAAATAATCAGCACATTACCCAGTACTTGGCTGGTTTCTGCTTTGGCTTTATTTAACATAGTGGTTATTGCATTCCTGTTATTTAACTATCACGCTAACCCATCATTCAAGCAGGACGCACTAAAGCGTGCCCCTTAAGTCAAATGTTAGGCTCAAAAAAACAAAGGTTTTATGTCTAAAAATATCACAGTCATCTTGGGTCACCCTGACTCAAGCAGTTATTGCGGCGCCCTTGCCGCCGCTTACGTGCAAGCCGCCGAGGAGGCCGGCCATAGCGTCAAGTTCTTTAAGCTTGGTGAAGTTGCATTTGATACAACGCTACAC
>JBASWK010000139.1:0-6938 GCA_049276435.1 Gallionella sp.
GCGAAGCGAGGGGGCAATTAGGATGGGGATGGGTTCGTTCTCTGCACACACCCCATCCCCACCCCAACCCTCCCCTTGAAGGGGAGGGAGTTTGCCGATGATTTGGCTTAAGTAAGTGCCATTCGGGGCAAGTCTGAAAGCCCGCCCGATTAAGATCATGAACAAGTGCTAAGCGGCTTTCGCCATCTCGGTATAAACCAAGGTGGAGTGAATCTCATTCGTCGCGCCCGTTTGAGTCAGTACCACTTTGCTCACATTGTCGATAGACGGCAAATCAAACATCACATCCAGCAAAGCATGTTCCATAATGGAACGCAATCCACGCGCACCTGTTTTGCGCGCCAAAGCCTTGCGGGCAATGGTTTGCAACACGCCCGCTTCAAACTCTAGCGTCACATTTTCCATCGCCAAGAGTTTTTGATACTGTTTGGTCAGGGCGTTTTTAGGTTCGGTCAGAATTTGCACCAAGGCGGCTTCGTCCAATTCCGTTAAGGTCGCCACCACAGGCAGCCGCCCCACAAACTCAGGAATCAAGCCAAATTTGATCAAGTCTTCGGGTTCGACATCGCGCAGGGTTTCCCCCGTTTGACGTTCGTCTTTATTGACGATAGTCGCACCAAAGCCGATACCCGCTTTGACAGAACGATTGCGAATGACCTTTTCCAAGCCATCAAACGCCCCACCGCAAATGAACAAAATGTTGGTTGTGTCAACAACCATACATTCTGTGTTGGGGTGTTTACGCCCACCTTGCGGCGGAATAGAAGCCTTCGTGCCTTCGATTAACTTCAATAACGCCTGCTGCACGCCTTCGCCCGACACATCTCGCGTGACGGAAGGATTGTCCGATTTGCGCGAAATTTTGTCGATTTCGTCCACATAGACAATGCCACGCTCCGCCTTAGCCACATTGTAATCACACGCTTGCAGCAACTTTTGGATGATGTTTTCCACATCTTCACCCACATAACCTGCTTCCGTCAACGTCGTCGCATCCGCCATCACAAACGGCACATCCAACAAACGCGCTAAAGTTTGTGCCAACAAGGTTTTGCCCGATCCTGTCGGTCCTACCAACAAGATGTTGCTTTTTGCCAGCTCAATCCCGTCATTTAGGTCACTTTTCAAGCGTTTGTAGTGGTTATAGACCGCCACGGAAAGAATGCGCTTGGCCTTTTCCTGACCAATTACATAATCATCTAGCGACGCACAAATTTCTTTCGGCGTGGGCAAAGCCGCTTCTACCACATGAGCAGGGATGGTACTCACCGCCTCTTGCAGCTCCTGACGAATAATGTCATTACACGCCGCCACGCACTCATCGCAAATAAACGCCGTTTCACTGGCAATCAGATTTTTAACTTCATGCTGACTCTTGCCGCAAAACGAGCAATAGCGCAACTTTTCATCCGATTTTTTCTTGTCAGTCATCGCACAACCTTTTCGTTAATCCTAATAGCCTGTTAAAGCAAAAAGTAGACCACTTATTCAATCTGTCCAATTTGGTGGCTTGATTTAGGCACGTTTTTCCAACACCTGATCGACTAAGCCGTATTTCACTGCATCCGCTGCGCTGAGGAAATTATCTCGATCGGTGTCGCGTTCAATGGCTTCCACCGTTTGACCTGTATGATCCGCCAGCATTTGATTCAGCTTTTGTTTCAAATACAAAATTTCACGCGCATGGATTTCGATGTCCGAAGCCTGACCACGGAAGCCGCCCAAAGGTTGATGGATCATCACGCGGGAATTGGGCAAACAGAAACGCTTGCCTTTTTCGCCAGCGGTCAACAAAAACGCGCCCATACTTGCCGCTTGCCCGATGCACAAGGTGCTGACGTGCGGCTTGATAAACTGCATGGTGTCGTAAATTGCCATGCCTGCGGTCACCGAACCCCCTGGCGAATTGATATACAGATGAATGTCTTTTTCAGGATTTTCAGATTCCAAAAACAGCATTTGCGCCACAATCAAATTAGCACTGTAATCGTTCACTTCACCCACCAAAAACACCACGCGTTCTTTCAACAAACGAGAATAAATATCATATGCCCGTTCGCCGCGCCCGCTGGTTTCCACCACCATCGGAATCATGCCGATGGCTTGCGGGACAAAATCACTTGTCAGACTCAGGTCGCGTCGCATGTTAGTTGTTTCCCATCAGTTCACTAAATTCGCCGACTTGTTCGGTCACTTGCGCTTGGCTCATCACCCATGCCGTGACATTTTCTTCGGTGACCACATTTTGCACTTCACGCATTTGCTCTGGACTGGACATATACCAAGCAATAACCCCGCTAGGGTTGTCGAAGCTTTGTGCGTAGTCAGTGATATGCGCTAGTGCTTGCTCAGCGGTTGCATTCAGATGGTGCTGTTCAACCAACTTTTGCAAAATTAGCCCCAATTGCACACGACGGGTCGCTTCTTCTTTGAACAACTCCACAGGCAATTTCGCCCCTTGGGTTAACACGCCGCGCTCAGTCATATTGCGTACCGTTTGTTCCATCAAGGATTCTGCTTCCCATTCCACCGCAGATTTAGGCACTTCCAACGTGGTTGCCGCCAACAACGCATCCATCGCGGCTTTTTTATTGATAAACTTCAAACGACGGCTCAGTTCACGTTGCAAATTGCTGCGAATCTCACCTGTCAACTTGCTCACATCACCATCTTCAATCCCGATAGACTGCACAAATTCCGCATTAAGTTCAGGCAATTGTGGCTCTTCCACCTTGTTCAACTTGATAGTAAAAGTGACCAACTTACCCGCCACATCTTTACCGTGGTAATCCTCAGGGAAAGTCATGTCGAAGGACTTGGATTCGCCGATATTCATGCCGATAATTGCCGCTTCAAACTCAGGCAACATACGACCTTGACCCAATTGCACAGGGTAATCTGTCGCTTCACCACCTTCAAACACCACACCTTCCAATACACCCGAAAAATCTACGGTGACTTTGTCTTGGTCTTGTGCCGCACGTGCCACGTCAACAAACACCGTGCGTTGTTTACGCAAGGTCGCCACAGTGTTTTCGACATCCGCATCACTCAATTCATACACCGTGCGCGTCACATTTTGTGCCGATACATCACCAACCGTCACATCAGGAAACACTTCAAAGTAGGCGTTATATTCCACCACATCCGCGTTATAAGCGGTCACTTCAAAAGAAGGATCACCCGCAACATTTAACTGATGTGTTTCCACCGCTTCGCCAAAGGAACGTTGCAATGCTTCTCCTAATACTTCTTGACGCACTTCTGCACCATAGTATTTTTCCAGCAGATTCATCGGTACTTTGCCTGGGCGGAACCCCGAAATTTTTGCCGTACGACCGATTTTTTTCAGGCGTGCGGCGATTTCACCGCCAAGGATGGATTGGGGAATGGATGCGCTTAAACAACGTTCTAACACGTTCACAGTTTCGACACTGGACATAATATTTCCTTGAGATTGAAGTTAATTTTGATACGAGGGAAACAAAATACCGAGGAATCTCACCCATCAAACAGGTTCTTCCTCGGTCATTTCACCCACAAAGCTATGGTTTACGACGACAGTTTTGGCTTTTTGATCGCATCGGCTACCCAATTTGACCAGAAAAAACGAAAACAGCATTGGGCGTAATCATACCATGACCCAACGATTCGGGAAAAACCGTTATGTAAGCGAGCAATGCTCATTTCAAATTTATGTACCCAATACGCCACCGTAGGTTGAGATTTAACCCGACCTGCGCGATTTGGGATTCACCCCCAATGTAGAGCGTTCATCCTAAATTGCGGTCAACATACGAAGTCCCCACGCCACGCCAAAGCCCGTTACCTCGCTGGCAACGATGCCTAATCCGCCTTCGCAGCGGCTGGCGGAGAGGTCAATATGTAACCAAGGGGTTTCTACCGTATTGGTTTCTTTGGCATTTTCAGCTTTTTTATCCGTCAAAAAGCGTTTCAAAAAGCGCGCCGCCAAAATATGATCGGCTTCGCCGTCCAAGGTGCATTGTTTAATGTCGGCGACTTTAGAATCCAGCGCGGGTTCGTAATCTTCATCTAAAGGAAAGGCGCACAACCGTTCGCCGCTGGCTTGCCCCGCCGCCACCGCTTGTTGCAACCGTGCTGCGTCATTGCCCAAGACACCGCTGTAACGTGCGCCCAGTGCCACCGCCATGCTGCCCGTCAGGGTCGCGAAATCAATCAACAAATCAGGTTGTGTCCGCGCCGCCAAGGTCAAGGTATCCGCCAACACCATGCGCCCTTCGGCATCGGTGTGCATCACTTCGATGGTTGTGCCATTCAATGCCGTCACCACATCGTTTTGTTTATAGGCAAGCGGGCTGATGTGGTTTTGCGCAATCGCCAACCAGCAATCCAAATTCACCGCCCGTTTTTGTTGCGTCGCCGCCAGCAAAATCCCCAAACACACCGCCGAACCGTTCATGTCCTCGTGCATCCCCTGCATATAGCGGGCAGGTTTCAAGTTGTGTCCGCCCGTGTCAAAGCAAATCCCTTTACCCACCAACGCGACGGTTTTTTCTGCCGATTCAGGGTGATAGCTCAAATGCACAATCGCCGCATCGCCTTCGCTGCTACCCTGTGCCACGGCAACAAACGCCCCTGCGCCCAGTTTGCGCAAGTCTTTTAAATCAAACGCCTCATGCGTCCAACCCTGCGCTTTCGCCAATTTTTTGATGCGTTTGCGGTAATCCTGCGGGGTCAATTCGTTGGGCGGCAACATGGTCAGCGTGCGGCACAACAGATTGCCCTCGGCTTGCGCTTGCAACGCGGCAAACACCGACTCATCGGTCGCGCCGCATAACACGATTTTTTTCAATGCCTTAGGCGGTTCTTTGTGCGTCGGCAACGCCGCGCCATTCACCCAAGCGGCATACACCGCCAGTTCCGCCAATTGCTGCGCAGATTCACCTTGCACCTGCAACACCACTTTGGATGGATGTTCGTCCAACAACAATTGCACCGCCTTGCGTACTTGGGTTTGCTGCGCGAAAGTCGAGGCGGTCGTATCCACCATCGCCCACACGATCAACCGCCCATCGGCAGTATTCGCGGCAACAGGGGTATTGGCAAAGTCACTGATTTTAATCGCGCGACGTTTTAACACCGCCGCCAACAAAGCGCGCTGCGGCACGCTTTCAGGCAAGGCGGCTTGCTTGGACAACAACACCAAACCATGCGACGCGGCGGCGGGTGCAGCGAGTTCAAAATCTAATTGTGCTAACATGGCGACCCCTTAAAAACAGAAAAAATGCCGCGATTATACGGGCATTCGTGATGCAAAAATCCGCATAAAATGCGCCGAACAAGGCTGAGGACGCGCTAATTTATGCGTCATTCCGCACAAACACCAAGTACCCCTCTTAAATTCGATGCGGGATCGTCTTGACGGCAGGATCGGCATTAACTTTACGTTGCACGTAAAAAAACCTACTGACTGAACAGTAGGTTTAGCAAGCACGACATCTCTACCGATGCCGCGTCTCGCGGGGGGTTATTTCTTTTTGTTGGCAATCATGTCGTGCATCACAGGGGCTAAGATGATTTCCATCGCGTGGCTCATTTTGCCGCCAGGTACCACCATGGTGTTAGCACGAGACATAAACGAATTTGGAATCATGTTCAGCATGTAGGGGAAATCCACGCCTTTAGGGTCACGGAAACGCACCACCACGAAGCTTTCATCTGGCGTAGGAATGTCACGCGCAATGAAAGGATTCGAGGTATCTACCGTCGCCACACGTTGGAAGTTGATGTCCGTGCGTGAGAATTGTGGGGTCAAAAACTTAATGTAATCAGGCATACGACGCAAAATCGTATCTACCGTTGCTTCGGCAGAATAGCCACGTTCCGCTTGATCGCGATGGATTTTTTGAATCCATTCCAAATTGACCACAGGCACCACACCAATGCCCAAATCCACATAGCGTGACGCATCAATGTCGCCATCGCGCACTAAACCGTGCAGACCTTCGTAGAACAACAGGTCAGAACCTTCTTCGATGTTTTCCCAAGGGGTAAATACGCCTGGGGTCAAATCAGTCAAGCCAAAATGCTTGTTGTGCAATGTGGCTTCTGGTTCACTATGCACGTAATAGCGACGTTCACACATCCCTGTTTCGCCATATTGCTTAAACATTTGTTCAATTTTGTCAAAATGGTTCGCTTCTGGACCAAAATGACTGAAGGTATTGTTGCCATTTTTGGCAGCTTCGCTAGACGCAGCACGGAATGCCATACGATCCAAGCTGTGCAAGCTATCGCCTTCAATGACAGCCGCTTTGATTTTTTCACGACGGAAAATATTTTCAAAAGCCCGTTTAGCCGTGGTTGTACCTGCACCAGACGAGCCTGCGATCGCAATCACTGGATGTTTAGATGACATACTTTGTTCCCCCTAATCATTATGGATAAAAAATTTAGGCGCGAATTCTAGCAGAATAAATGCTTAACGTAATTGTCAGAAACATCGTCGTCAGCCTTATTATGGCAACAGCGATTGAATATCAAGCTCAAATTGTCGCGTGCGGGCGGGTGACTCCTTGATTATCTAGCACCAGAGGACTTTTGCTTTAATGCGTGCCGCAGACATTGTGGTCAACAATCCGTCTGGTCTCACCACATCATCATTTTCATTCTATTAAAAAAAGTGCTAGATGAGGTCTTCTAATTTGAAAGAGCATAAATCGACACTTTTGATTAAAACGAGTGAAGAGGTAAATTATTAGACATCGACAGTCGAACTCCAATACAATGATTGCGCCGCAACTGTACCTTGGCGCGTCACGATTTAGCGATTTAGGCGCGTCTCGCGGGATGCGATGCAAGGCGTAAATTGCGCCGTGTGGTCACTTCACACCAGCAATTTGCAACGCAGCAGCGCGCCCGCGAGACGATGAATAAATAGGTAAATCTTGGCGTGG
>JBASWK010000140.1:0-18423 GCA_049276435.1 Gallionella sp.
AGGGGGAAGGCTGGGATGGGGGTTGAAAGTTTGCATTTGTGCGACGATTTCAACCCCCACCCTAACCCTCCCCCTGCTAGGGGGAGGGAATGTAGCAAGTGGAAAGAGTTGTGTAGATACTCATGCCTTGAAGGGGAGGGAGATTGTCACTTGTGCCACGATGATTCACATAGGGCCGCGATCTTTTTAACACAGCGTTATTTTTTGACCACTATGAAAAAAATTATCATTTTGATCTCTGGGCGCGGCAGCAATATGCAGGCGTTATTGCAAGCACAACTGCCCTGCACCATTGCGGCGGTGATCAGTAATCGTGCGGATGCCGAAGGCTTAATTTTCGCTGCGGCGCAGGGTGTTGCGACGGCGGTAGTCCCGCATCAGGATTACCCCACTCGCGCGGATTTTGATGCAGCACTCGCGCAAGTGATCGACCAATATCAAGCCGATTTTGTCGTACTGGCGGGCTTTATGCGCATACTCACGCCTGAGTTTGTGGCGCACTATCGCGGACGACTGATCAATATCCATCCCTCTTTGCTACCCGCTTATACGGGGCTGCATACTCACGCGCGTGCCTTGCAAGATGTCATCAAAATCCACGGTTGTACCGTGCACTTTGTGACCCCTAATTTGGATCACGGACCGATTATCATTCAAGCTGCGGTGCCTGTTTTGTGTGACGACACGGAAAGCACTTTATCTGAACGGGTGCTACTGGAAGAACATCGCATTTATCCACAAGCGATACGTTGGTTGTGCGAAGGCGAGGTGAGCTTAAGCGATGGTAAAGTTAAATTTTGTCATCAAAAACAAGCCAGTTTTGCTTTAATTTCCCCAGGGTTGGAGTGATGATTCCGCGTTTACAATGGTTGGGGATCAAGCGATTTGCAGTGTATTTGATACAGATAGGGGTGGGCGTTTTGTTAAGCCATCTCGCTTTTGCCGCGCCACCTAGCCACATTCTGGCGACTTATGAAGTCTCTAAAAGTGGAATGCAGGTAGCCCAACTCGAAGAAAGCTATACCCGCAGCCCAGATGGTACTTATCAACTCACCAGCACGGCGCGCCCTGTGGGCTTGTTGGCGATGTTCAAACCTGAAAAAATTATCATGCGCAGCAGCGGGCGCATCACCCAACAAGGTTTGCAGCCGCTTATCTTTGAGTATGAACGTGAAAAAGATCCCGCCCGCAGCAGTCGGGCGGAATTTAATTGGGACAGTGGGGAAGTGACGCTGATCCGTCAAGCGATGCGTAATGTGCAGCCCTTGCCTGACGGCACACAAGATCGCTTGAGCGTGATGTATCAATTTATCTTTTTGAATTTAAAATATCCCGCCACACTGGATTTTCCCTTAACCAACGGCAACTCCTTGACTCAACAACATTACGCTATCGCCGCAGGTGAAATGCTGACCACGCCCGCAGGGAAATTTAAGACCTTGTATTTGGACAATCAATCCAAAGCGGGCGAAAGTCGTACCGAAATTTGGTTAGCCACACAACAGCACCATTTGCCTTGCAAAATGCGCATCACCGATGCCAATAGGGACGAATTGATTCAAGTCCTAAGCAAACTTGCAATTGAACCGTAATGCTGCATACCACCCAAGGCAGGATCGCCATCACCTTAGTTGTATCCCTATTGATACACTTGGTATTGCTGTTCGTGCCTTGGGTGACACTACCGCCCGCTGAAGAACCAGAACTCCCGCCTTTAACCGCCCAGTTGGTGGCATTACCCAAAATAGCCCCCGTGAAGCCAGCTTCACCGCCGCCTAAGCCGCGCCCCAAACCGAAGCCTAGGCCTATGACCCCGCCCGCGCCCGTTGAGCCTACGCCCAGCGAGCCTATAGTCCCGACGGATGAACCCGCCTCTGACGTTCTGGCGACATCATCCGTCGAAGCCGCTTCTACAGTGACCGCCGCATCATCCGTCGAAGCAGCTTCTACGGTGGCCGCCACGTCAGCGGTTGAGGTTGCCCCAGTCTTAGCATCGCCTAGTCATCCCGCCTTGCCTAAACACGCACAATTGCGTTTTATCATTTATAAAGGCAAAGATTTTCAAGTGGGGGAAGCCAAGCATCGTTTTGACATCAGCGACGATCAGCAT
Organism: Gallionella sp.; assembly: GCA_049276435.1. Taxonomy (GTDB): domain Bacteria; phylum Pseudomonadota; class Gammaproteobacteria; order Burkholderiales; family Gallionellaceae; genus Gallionella. The sequence goes on from JBASWK010000140.1 coordinate 2,111, forward strand.
TACACCCTTCAGGTTGGCATGAACACCACGGGCATTGTCAGCCTGTTCAAAACCTATGATTCAGAGCAAATCAGCAGCGGCACGATTGATGCGCAAGGCTTGCGTCCAGACAGTTTTATTGAAAATAAACGAACCAGCAAAGGCAAAGAAACCTTTGGGGCGCAATTTGACTGGGCGAACAAAACGCTTAATTTTTCCGCAGGGAATTCCGTCGCACTGCCTGAACATACCCAAGATTTGCTCAGTTCCCTGTACCAAGTCTCGCAACTGGCATTGGAAAAAGGCACGATTTCAGTACCTTATACCAATGGTCGCAAACTGGAATACATTCAATTTGAGGTGGGCGAAGAAGTTGCATTACCCACGCGCCTAGGCACATTGCGCGCGCTACCGTTGCGCAAAGTACACGCCACGGGCGAAGAGGGACTCGAAATTTGGCTAGGGCTGGAATACCGCTTGTTACCCATTAAATTCACCCAACTAGACCGAGCAGGTCAAGTCGCCGCCGAAATGGTGATTATGGAAATACGAGTGAAGGATTGAGTTTCGCGAACGCCTTCCCTCGCCCGCTTGCGGGATAAGGTTAGGGAGAGGGCGGATTTATTCGTCATTCCAACGCGTGGGGCAGGATTCCCGTATTGCATACGGGCTACGTCCAGCAGAGGTATCTCCGTAGGTGCGAATTTATTCGCACGCTTTTTTAATGCCCCCATCCCCCATCACGGGGATTTTTGTTTTTAAATCAAAGCGTGATGTCGGGTTAAAACCCGACCAACGGCGACGTATTGGGTACATCACTTTTGAATTGAGAACTGCTGGGGAAAGTCTGGGATAATGGCACGACATTCCGTTCGTAGCGTGTTGATTTATGCGATCCCCTCAAGAAATATTACAACAAGCCGATTTACTCTTTTCTGCCGAACAAGTACAAGCGGCACTCCATCATGTCGCACAGCAAATCAATCATCACCTTGCCGACACACACCCCTTGGTATTATCCGTGATGGGCGGGGCGGTGGTGTTTAGTGGACAACTGTTGCCTTTGCTGACTTTCCCCTTAGAATTCGACTATGTGCATGTCTCGCGTTATGGTGAGGCGCAGCATGGCGGCGAGCTGCATTGGCGGGTCGAGCCGCGTGAAAACGTGTTTGGGCGGGTGGTGTTGCTGCTCGATGATATTCTGGATGAAGGGCATACATTGGCAGCCTTGCGCGAACGGGTGCTAATGATGGGGGCAACCCAGTGTTATTGCGCCGTGTTTGCCGATAAGCAACATGGGCGACCCAAACCCCTACACGCAGATTTTGTCGGCATGGCGCTGCCTGATCGTTTTGTGTTTGGCTATGGCATGGATATTGAGGGAGCTTGGCGAAATTTGCCTGCGATATACGCGGTGCGTGAGAAGGGTGAAGGGTGAAGAGGGGGTGCCCCTTCTCTCTTCTCCCTTCCTTAAGTTTATAAGGGGAATAAATGTTAGCTATCATCGGTGGTCGCGGTTTGACTGAGTTAAAAAATTTGAAAATCACCCACAGGCAGGTGATGCGCACCCCTTACGGCGAGCCTTCTGGGGCGTTTTTGTTTGGCACCTTGAATCAGAAAGAAGTCATCTTTTTAGCACGCCATGGTTATGGATACACCATTCCGCCGCATCTGGTGAACTATCGCGCCAATTTGTGGGCGTTGCATGAGCAAGGGGTGACAGAAGTGATTTCGGTCGCCACGGTGGGCGGTATTCGTGCGGATCTTAAACCTGGTGACATCATCGTACCTGACCAAATTATCGACTATACCCACGGGCGAGATGCTACTTTTTTTGAAACGCGTGATACCGTCTATCACAACATCGACTTCACTTTTCCCTATAACGAATCACTACGGCAGCGTATTTTGTACAGTGCCGAACTCGCACAGCAGCCGTGTTTAGCGGGAGGCGTGTATGCCGCAACGCAAGGTCCGCGCTTGGAGAGTATCGCTGAAATCAATCGCTATCAACGGGATGGCGCGGATATGGTGGGGATGACGGGGATGCCCGAAGCCGCGTTGGCAAAAGAGCTGGAATTAGCATATGCCGCTATTGCGGTGGTCGCCAATTACGCTGCGGGGCGGGGCGACAGTGCGACGGGGATTAACATGGAAACGGTCAAAGCCACGGCAATTGCGACCATGGAACGCGTGCGGCTGGTTTTGGAATCGGTCGTCACCTGTCAAGATGAGGTGGCGTGTGTCAGTTAGAACCGTCCTCAAAATGGGCGATGCACGCCTGTGGCAAGTGTCCGAACCCGTTAGCCACTTCGATCATGTCGATTTACACGCCTTGGTGCAAGACTTGCGCGACACCATGCAAGCCTTGAACGGCGCAGGATTGGCAGCTCCCCAAATTGGCATCCCGCTGCGGGTGGTGATTTTTGGGGTGCAACAAAACTCGCGCTACCCCGATGCGCATACCGTCCCCGAAACCGTGTTGATTAACCCTGTGATTAGCCCTGTGAGTGACCACGCCGAAACGGGTTGGGAAGGATGCCTGAGCGTGCCTAGCTTACGCGGGATGGTGGCGCGTCATCTGCACATACGCTACCAAGGTTTCGACGAGCGAGGTGCATTGATTGACCGCACTGTCAGTGGCTTTCACGCCCGCGTGGTTCAACACGAATGTGACCATTTAGACGGTATTTTGTACCCCATGCGCATCCAAGACATGACCCAATTTGGCTTTTTAAGTGAGTTATTCCCAGAGCGCGCGGGCGAGGATTAAGTACAAAAGCCCAGCGGCGGGGGTTAAGTCATTTAGCGGGTGAGTAGGCAAAAAAAGGGCATTCATCGCGAATGCCCTAAACGGAGGAGAAGTATGACAACAGAGCAAACGCTCTATTTCACTTCCACCCTTTATTAAGCAAGCAGCGTGCCAGCAATTTTATGCGCGATGACCTAGTGCGAGGAGTCGTGTTCATTTATACGCGATAAGTGGTCTGGGTCATGATTTTTCCGCCTAATTTCATCGCATTGGCGACCATTTGCGGTAGGACGGCTCCGCCCATGGCGGTTGCCATATCGGCGTGACCAATCTCATCGGTGTGCATTTGCGTGACAATTGCGCGACTTTTTTCGTCTTGTACGGGCAATTTTTCGAGGTGACTTTGCAAATGCGCACCGACTTGTTGTTCGGTTTCCGCTAAAAACCCCAAATTCCATTTGTCTCCCAACAAACCCGCCACCGCGCCTAAACTCAATGAGGCGGTATACAGCACGGGATTCAATACGCTTAAATGCCCACCCAACTCATGCACGCGCCTTGCCGTCCACGCTAAATGCTCGGTTTCTTCTTGCGCGGCGTGGTGGAGTTTTTGTTGCACCACGGGGTCGCGCGCCGTCAAGGCTTGTCCCTGATACAACGCCTGCGCGCAAATTTCGCCGCTATGGTTAACACGCATCAGGCTGGCGGCATGATGTTTTTCTGCTTCATTGAGGGGCGATTCTGACAGGTGGGTGTCAGGATATGCACGAATACTGTGCGCTTGGCTAAACAAGGTGCGCAGCCCTTTATCAAATTCGATGATGACGCGATCCAGATTGAACATAATGCCTCCTAATGAATGAACTGACACGACCTTCGCCCACGGATGGGAGAGGGTTTTAAGCAGCTAGTCGTTAGTTGGAGGGATATGCAAGCGCAGCGCATTATGGATTTTTGAAATATATTCATGTAGATATGCTCATATTCCCACCCTACCAACTAAAAGCTAACGACTAGCGACTAATAACTCAACACCCAATATTGCTAGGCAACTCTACTTACCCGCCAAATACCTGTGCTAACGCAACCCCAGGATTATCTGCCCGCATAAAGGTTTCGCCCACCAAGAAGGCGTTGACTTGATGGCTGCGCATTAAGCGCACATCGTCGGCATTTAAAATCCCGCTTTCGGTGACCAGTATGCGATCGGCGGGTATGCGCGCTTGTAAGTCCAAGGTGGTTTGCAAGCTGACTTCAAATGTGCGCAAATTGCGATTGTTCACGCCTAACAGCGGGGTGGTGAGTTGCAAGGCTGCGTCTAATTCCGCGCCATTATGCACTTCCACCAAAACCGCCATACCCAGCGTATGTGCCAAGGATTCAAAGGCTTGCATTTGTGCCACATCCAAGGCGGCGGCAATCAACAAAATAGCATCGGCTCCCATGGCGCGTGCTTCGTAGATTTGGTATTCATCCACCATAAAATCTTTGCGCAACACAGGCAAGTTGCACGCCGCCCGCGCTTGTTGCAAATAGGCGGTGCTGCCTTGGAAAAACTGCGCGTCGGTTAAGACGGATAAACACGCCGCGCCATATTGCGCATAGCTGGCGGCAATGTCGGCAGGGCGAAAATCGGCACGAATGATACCTTTGCTGGGGCTGGCTTTTTTGATTTCGGCGATGACGGCGGGGTTGCCTGCGGCGATTTTTTGCCGAATTGCGCCAACAAAATCACGGCTAGGCGTAGCTTGTTCTGCTTCGGTGCGTATTTGTGCTAGGGATTTGACGGCCAATGCCGCAGCGACTTCAGTTGCTTTGACGGCGAGAATTTTGTTCAGAATGTCAGACATAATGACAAGAGCATGAAATGAAAAGAGCGTACATTCTAGCGTGAAAAGCCGCGAGGCGTAGGCGGATAGCTGCCGAACTTAAGATAACTGACTGAGTATGCAGAAAATATTGATTTTTTAGTCGCCTCAGCATTCAATGAAATGAGACCTTAGGCAAGCGACAAGGCGAGTCGAGTGGATTAAAAACGAGGGGAACTTACGTCGGTAGTCGGTCAAATAAGGCATCTGACCGACCTAGTTTTATTTTTTTGCTACGACAAAAAGTCGAACGAGATCCAGTTGTATCAAGTCTGACAGATTACGGAACTCTCCCTTTAACAACGCGGTTGCTTGATCCATTTTGCCATTGTGATGTTCAACAAGGACTTGACCTGCGCACAAATGAAAGTTCGCATGGGTTTTGCACAACTTCTCATATTCGGGAAGATGACCAAACTGCTGCTTACCCACCCCACACAACCACTGACCTAGCGTGCAAATACTATCTTGTGCAACGACAGAGACCTCAAGCTGCTCCATGCTCACACCATGTAAAGTACTTTCTAGCCGATTTTTCCAATCTGCATGTGCATCAATCACTTGTTTAAGGTTTAATCCTAATAATGAATTTTCTTCTGAACTGACTTCTAGTTCAGCTTTTTCATTACCCTCTAAACGCTCTTTGAGCCACCGCATCAATCCCATTCATCCCCCATTCGGCAACATAATCACCATTAAAAATACTGACTCATTTACCACGTAAGCGACTGTGATCATGGCAATAACACCACCTTGTGACCCCCATCATAACAACAGTCTCTTGCGCGGCAGACGTATCTTATCGAGAGAATGAAATATCGTCAAATGTCTAGATTGCAAACAGATTACATATAAACATTGCCTAATATAGATATTGCAAAAAGTGGGTTAACTTATCAAAACAAGGCACTTTTTGATGACGAAATTCCATAAAGTCTCAATTCTAAAGCTGATAGTGGGAAATAATTATCACGCAACTTAGATTTTTAGCGATATGCAATCTGTCTGTCTAGATTGGGACAACGCTAAAAACAACAAACTATCGTTGCCTGAGATTCGGTTTTATCTACCGATCAACAATATAATCCATAAATATCAATATATTGCATACAACAGCATTCAATAGGCTTGCAAATTACTTGTGGCACTTATCGCATCCTCGCCACCGCCGCCTCCACCCGTTCCACTGCAATCACTTCCATGCCCGCAATCGGGTGTTTGGGGGCGTTGGCTTTGGGGATGATGGCGTGGGTGAAGCCGAGTTTGGCGGCTTCGCGTAGGCGTTCTTGACCGCGTTGCACGGGGCGGATTTCGCCTGCGAGTCCAATTTCGCCGAATACGACGAGTTTTTCAGGCAACGGTTGGTTGCGCAACGACGACACGATGGCGAGTATCACCGCCAAATCCGCCCCTGGTTCGGTGATTTTGACCCCGCCGACGGCGTTGATAAACACGTCTTGGTCAAAACAAGCGATGCCCGCGTGACGGTGCAATACCGCCAACAACATCGCCAAGCGGTTTTGTTCCAAGCCCAACGACAGCCGCCGCACATTGGGGGAATGCGCTTCGTCCAACAAGGCTTGGATTTCCACCAACAACGGGCGTGTGCCTTCTTGCGTCACCATCACGCACGAGCCTGCGACTTGTTGCCCGTGTTGCGACAAAAACAGTGCGGACGGGTTGCTGACTTCGCGTAAGCCGCGTTCGGTCATGGCAAACACGCCCAATTCATTCACCGCACCGAAGCGGTTTTTGAAAGCGCGAATCAAGCGGAAGCTGGAATGGGTGTCGCCTTCAAAATACAACACGGTATCGACGATATGTTCCAACACACGCGGCCCCGCCAGCGCGCCTTCTTTCGTCACATGACCGACTAAAATAATGGTGATGTTTTGGCTTTTGGCGATGCGAGTCAATTGTGCTGCGCATTCGCGCACTTGCGCCACCGAGCCAGGTGCGGAGGTAAGTTGCTCGGAATACACGGTTTGAATGGAGTCAATCACCACCACTTCGGGGCGTTCTTGCGCGATGGTGGCTTGGATTTTTTCCAGTTGGATTTCGGGCAATAGGCGCAACGAGCGCGCATCCAAGGACAAGCGTTTGGCGCGCAAGGCGATTTGCTGCGCGGATTCTTCGCCGCTGACGTACAAGGTGCTTTGCTGCTGCGACAAATGCGCCAACACTTGCAACAACAAGGTGGATTTACCGATACCAGGATCGCCGCCAATCAACACCACCGCCCCCGCCACCAGTCCGCCGCCCAACACGCGATCAAATTCGCTAATCCCCGTCGGTGTGCGCGGCACTTCGGCGGCTTCAACCTCAGACAAAAGCTGCACCTTGCCCACCGCCGCCAACGCACTGAAACGATTCGCCGATTTCGTCGCCACCACCTCCGCGACCGACTCAATCAGCGTATTCCATTCCATACAATGCGGACACTGCCCCTGCCACTTCGGCGTTTGCCCCCCGCATTCGGTGCAGGAATAAATTGTTTTGGTTTTTGCCATGATGAAACCGTGCCTTACGCGCCTATTTTCGGGAATCGCATCTTAGCAGTAATTGCAAACTCGCCATATTGGATTGCTTTATAGCACTAAATCTGCTTGATTTGCTTTGCGCACGCCGCACACCAATAGCCGCGCACATAACTTCACCGAATCGTTCGTTTCCTAGCGATTCCATCATTTAGGGTTGACGGTTATCACGTTGAAATTGAAACAAGGTTTCGATCCAAGCGATCTCTGGGCAAGGATTGAGGTTCTCTATCCTGACGCGGTAAATGCCAGATTCCAGCTTCGGGAAATAGAGATTATTAGCTCGCCAGATGGTGTCTCTTGTCGGGTAGAACGTGAGATACCCTGGCTTTCTCTCTGCCACGACCTCATCAATATGTACTTGGGTTGTGTTATCAGCGGAGTCCAGTTGAAATCGCACTTTAATTGGATAGGGTTGCGAATGCGAAAATTCGACTACTTTTGCCCAACCTTGAAATACTCTCATCAAGTCATCTTTCTTTTCCTTCGTCCACTCCTGCTTCTCAACAAAAACAAGATTGAAATAGTAATTCCCTGACTTGGTGACGCGCACGAGCGCATCAATCTTTTCTCCGCCTTGCGCCAAGGGGAGCGGAATACTCCACAGACCTTCATAAATGGGTTCTTGCCTATTTGGCTCTCCTGAATAGGCTGGCGTTACACAACCAATAGAAAATACGAAAATAATCGCGCTCGACCAATTCGCCAACGTATTTAACGTCAAAAAAGGTAAGCTCATATTTAGTTTCTTCATCTTGGTCTCCCTGTTAACAATCGAATTCATTGCGTGTCGCAGAATGGGCAAGCTGCCAGCAATCCGAATACCAGCCCGACAAGGCTTCTTCTGGTCAGCGGAAATAAATCAAACAAGGCAAGGATAAAATCGAACATAAATCGTATCTTTCCAATCATAAACGGGGGCATCCCGCCCCCGTTGTGGAAATTCCCCGTGTTTATTGGCTAAATGGTTGTGAGCGCGGGGTTTTGTCGTTAGAGGGCGGCAAAATCGGCAGCGCGAAGGTCGGTTGTTTGCCTGTCAATGTTTTCAAGAAAGCCACGATTTGCGCATTTTCGGCATCAGTAAATTTCTTGCCCAATTGCACGCGAGCCATGGTTTCCACCGCTTGAGTCAACGTTGCTGCTTCGCCGTCGTGGAAGTAGGGGTAGGTCAATTCGATATTGCGCAAAGTTGGGACTTTGAACAACAGACGATCTTCCTCTTTGCCTGTTACGCCAAAACGACCTGTCGCGCCACTCGCCGTTTGGTAAGGAGATGCCGCACCCATTTTTTGGTAAGAATTACCCCCCACCGCAGAACCGTTATGGCACGCCACGCAACCGCTGTCTTTAAACAATTTGTAACCCGCTGTTTCGTCCGCAGTCAGGGCTTTTTTATTGCCTTTCAACCACTTGTCAAAACGGGAATCTGGTGTCACCAAGGTTGCTTCAAACGCAGCGATGGCAGTGGTTACTTTGTCAATATCCACGGTTTCAGAAGCAAAAACGCTTTTGAATTCTTTGACATACGCAGGAATAGATTGCAACACTTTCACCGCAATGACATGAGTTGAAGCCATTTCACCAGGATTCGCGATTGGGCCGCCTGCTTGGGCTTTCAAATCCGCTGCACGACCATCCCAGAATTGCGCCAAATTCATGCTGGAATTCAACACGGTTGGGGCGTTAATTGGCCCTTGATTCCAATTGTGACCAATCGAGGTCTTCAGATTATCCGTGCCGCCCATAGACAAATTGTGGCAAGAATTACAGGAAATAAAACCTGATTTCGACAAGCGCGGGTCAAAAAACAGCTTTTTGCCCAGCTCCACCATGGCAGGACTTTTGACTTTTGCAGCGACAATCGGTTGTATGGGTTCTTTGCTACCCGCTTGTGCGGCGGAAGCGGCAACCATCAGTGCACTAAACAACCAAATACGAGAATAAGACATCTGACTTCTCCTTAAGATAAAAAGATTATGACGAAAAAACGGGTGCGAATTGTAAACCCAACTGATAAGCAACCCCTAATACTCTTCACTGCCAAGGCAAACTCAACGTCATGGTCGTTCCGCCGCTTTTAGCCAATCATTCACACTATTCACGCCCAAGGACAACAGCTTGTCTTGAACGGACACCACGCGTTGCAGCATCGCGCGTTGGTCGGACTCTTCTCGCTCCTCGGCTTCGGCAAATAAACGGGTGATTAACTGTGTGATGTGATTTCCATGATCGTGTAGATATGGTTTGGCATGACGAACATAATCCAAGTAGATTTCAGTTGCCGCTAAAGCCTGTTCTGGGTCATGTTGTGCCGTGGCATTTAGCCATTCATCAAACCCAAAGAGGCGGTGATGTTTGTTTTCGCTATCGTTCTCAAACACGCTAAAGCACAAACAAATCAGCTCTGTTGGAACAGAAATCACGGGAGTATTGCCTCGAAAAACATGATCTATTTGCTGTGAAACCACCCGTGCATGAGGCGCATCAGCATTCAAGCCCGCCTCGATACCTGCAAGGCATTGCTCACGATGTTGTTTGATATTGTCAGCGTGTGTCCAAACATGGGCAGCTCCCTGCCACGCTTCCGTGCTATTCAAGGTTTTCAATTCCTCAAGCCAAACGGCAAAGTCAATGCGTTTTGACAAGGCGGCCAAGGCTGAAATCCGTCCCCATGTTGCCAAGTCCTTGCCGTTCCCTTCACGACGAAGGCGCGCCAAACAAGGCATGACTTTTTCAAAATGGTTGTGAGATGCGTAGTAAAGACAAGGCTCGGCAATTTGCCAAAGTCCTTCGGCATCTTGCATGGCGAGATGGAATAACGCCCAGCCCAACTCAGGATTTTTACTTTGTAGATAAGGGAGTCGCCGCAGGATTAAGGCACGAATTGAGGGGTGTTCGTGATTGGCAAAACGGCGCAAGGTGTATGGCAATAATTCAGGAAATGGCACAACGTGTTCTTGCAACCCATTCGCTAAGATCATTAAGGATTCGACAACATGACCGCTGACCATATTGATGCCATTATTGAGCAAATTGACAGTATCCCCTTTGATGGCGTTTTCTTCTTTGAGATTGGCAAAACCGATTGCCAGAAACACCAACCGCGCCGCATTTTGGGTGTCTTGGACAACATGGGCGCAGGCTTGCAACGCCTTGGATGCCGAACGGTTGTGTAGCCAATGAAGGGGATGTCTTTCCAGTTCGTCTAGGATATGACAGCACAATGTTTGTGCATCAGGCTCTTCAAGTGGCAACCAAGTGCCATTGGTTTGCAGGTTGCCATAACGATGCGAAAGATAATCAGCGACACCACCCATGATGTCATCACAAAAACCTTTGGAAATGTCAGCCCAATGCGCGGACAACAATTGCAAGAATCGCGTGGGATGACGGGATGAAGCTTGATGGAGCTGCCAGCCAACCTCTCGTTCACCACCAACCAAGAAATCATCAAAGCCCCGATCATGTCCAGAGTAGTGTGCCAGCAAGCGCAGTACCCCTTGGTCGTGGGTGTTTAAAAATACGTCAAATGAAAATGGTGCAGAAACCCAGCCGCCACGCATCCCAATGTTTGGCTGTCGAACCAACACACCCTTGGTTTTTTCGTAAGCGTCCAACATAGCTTGCGCTTCGGTAGTGCGTAGATGACAAGGAATCGCGACGATCAATTCCACTCGATTTTTGAGTATCCAACCACAGTCATGCTCATTCGTCACATGCTCATGCCATAAAGTCAAAATATTTGTCATCACAGCATCTTGAACGGACTCGCCGAGGTCAACAAATGCCACTCTCATCAACGTGCCGAATTCATACGCAAGACTGGACTCTAAAAACTCCTTGACGCACAACATACGCCCGATAAACGCGATATTAGCTTGAGGGACGGCAGTGCAAGCTAGTATGGCGAAGTAGCGTAATGCGCCTTCTGGATTGAAGCACAAGCGTTCACGGTTGCTTTGCCACCAATCAGAATCTGTTTTGGCGTGATGAAGAATGGCAGCTTCCACTGCATCCAACAGAATGCGCTCATTGCCTATGTGTCTGCAATCCGTTTGAGTGTGAGTATCGTTGTATGAAGTTTCGTGCAAAAAATTAGTGTAGTAGTGCTTCTGAATATCGCCATAGCGGGATGACTTAATGCGACTCCACTGTTCAATAGTCGCTAGAGCCAAATCCAACAGGGAGATAGATTGCGTCATCCGTTGTCGAATAAAGTGGTCATTGCTGCCACCGAATTCATGGGCTTGGCAATGCAGTTTATTGCCAAAATGAAACTCACTGACATCGTCTTCGCGGATGTCCCCTGCGATATAGCCCCATAGTCGATTGTCGTCTAACGCGCCCGCTGTCACACAACGTGCAAGGGCTTGCCCCAAGAAGCTATGTTCTGGTCGTGGTAGCCCAAGCAACCGCTCCAGCAAAGGCGCAAGCAACGACAAATTTTCTGTTTTAAGTTCAAATAGATAAAAAGGTAGTTGATGCGCAATGCTATTACCATCCACCCAATCCAGTGACAATGCTTCCTGCCAGAATGCCACGATCTCCGCCGCATCTTCGTTTTTCCACTGTGCGACCCGATGCACATGCCTAGTCAGTCCTTCGCTATCGCGTGCCTCTTTCAACACAGGTAATAAACGCTTAAACCAAAAGTAATGCCACTCAATACGCGTCGCCAAGGTATAAATCACCTGAAACACCTCACGATGATCTTTGCGCAAATCACGCAGCAATGACCAATCTTCCGCCTGTGGTTGCTGCTCGGCGAAGGATTCTGCGACCAAACGGCGAATATGAAAAGGTGCGTTCCCCGTTAATACCGTTCGCAATTGTTTTCTGAATTCGCGACGCTCCTCACTCGTCGCCAATTGCGCCACAAAACTGCGAATGCTGGGACGCACAAAAGGAACGGGCGGCAAGCCTTGAATAAACGCATTCAGCGTGATGCCTTGGCGCACCTTACCGCTAATGACCAACACATCCAGCAAAGTTTGATGCCCGAAGGTGATTTTTCCATCTTGTGTTTCTTGTAGCACATTGAGACTGCGCAATTGTCGTTGAACCGCTGGTGAAGCCGTAACGCGCTGATGCGGCACGGCAAGACTGCGGGACATCAACATTTCATCGGCAATCGCTTCAATCGCTTGCATGGCAATATCCCCCAATTCAGGATTGTCTCGCACAATGGTTTTGAGATAGCGTTGTGCTAAGGCTTGGCTGTTGACGACATTGAAGCTGCCACTTTGCCGAGCGAGGTCAACAAACAGAGCTAATTCACGGGGATTCTGGATAAGCTGGCGGGTGACGGCATCAATGTTTGCTGTATCAATGTCGAGTTTATTGAGTAGCGGCGCAATTTCAGTCTCCCAACTCAAGGGCAAACATCGCAATTCGCTATCCCATTTTCGTTCGGCAATGCGGCGGTCGTAATGTCGATCAAAGTCCCGACAGGCGGTTATCACGGTGACATTTGGTATCAAAAGCAAGCGGTCGATTTGCGCTAAAAAATACGTCAGTACGCTGTGTTCGCGGGCAATGGACAACACATCCAAAGAGTCGATGACCACAACTACTTGCGCGTCTTCTGCCATGCGCGCCACTTTTTCAACCCACTGCTCAGGCAAACCTTGGGCTTGGCGATCTTGTGCCGTGGCAAAATCGGCGAATTCACGCGACTGAATGAACAGTGGGACTAAATCTGAGCGACTCTGTGCGCGCTGTTCCAACGCTTCTTGCAATGCCAACATCACACAAGTTTTGCCCGAACCTGGCAGCCCCGTTAGCAAAATGGCACGCTTTTTGTCTTCAATGGCGGCAAGTAAGTTGTTCACTATCGGGCTAGAAATACGCTCCCCTGCAATGTCCCGATGCCATGACCTGCCGATAGTTGAGGTGCTAACAAACGATGCGCGCACTTCCGCAAGATTCATACTCGGCACCAGCATTGCACCCGCTTGGTGGAGAATATCCTTGAGATCGGCTTTGGTCAGGCGATGCTGGGCGGCAGCAGATATGCCGTTGCCCAGCATGCGCGCACCAAGCTGATCGAGCCGAACCCAAAGGACATCAAACGCGATGTTTGAATTGCTCGCCATCACTCTCAAACGCTCTCGGAGTAACTCCCCCATCCGATCCAGTTCAGGGCTGATTTCAAACTTGGTGCGGCATAAAAAATCGTAAGTCGATAGCGAAGGCGCGAGGCGTTTCGCTAAATCAGCGTTTATTTTTTGCTGCTCTTTGCCTAAACCCGCAAGGTAATGAGCTTCATTGGCTTGTGTCGTGCTGTGTTCGCGCAACTTGGCGATTTCACCAAAATTATTACGCGAATAGAAACGCACATCCGCATTCGGATTGCTTGATAGCAAAGAAAAGGCTTTATTCAACTCATCCGCAAGATCGGCGATAGTCCATGCTTTGAAATTCTGTTGATTCTTTTTGCATTGGCAACAAATCAGCGTACCGTCGGTTTTTCCAACCACAACGTCATCGACTGAGTACATTGTTGAATCAACCTCAATCCATTGAAAATCTGGATCGGTCAGAACAGTTAATGCCCAATCAAAGGCGACCAATGTTTGGTAACCATCACCTCGGTTAGAATAAATCCCTGCTTTACTCATTGCACCTCCCCACTAAACGTATTCGTTCTCGCAACTTTGAACCGAAGCTTGGCATGTTGATGGCTACTTCCCCTGCCAATCACGCCTAATCGCTTGGGCTTGACTAAAAATCTGATGCAAGGCTGCGCCATCGGCATTTTTCAAGGCATGATGAATTAAATTCAGTTCGGTTTGATATGCTTCAATTTCACTTAACAATGCGTCGCGGTTGGCGAGGCAAATATCGCGCCACATATCGGGCGAACTGGCGGCGATGCGGGTGAAGTCACGGAAACCGCTGGCGGCGAAGGACAGCAATAGCTCGCGGTTGTCGCGTTGGGCTAAATCGTGTACTAACGCGAAGGATAACAGGTGCGGCAAATGGCTGACGGCGGCAAAAATCGCGTCGTGTTCGGTGTGGCTGAGTTCAAAAATCTGCGCGCCGCAGGCTAACCAAGCGTCTTTGACCCGTTGCACGGCGGCTGGGGAATTCTCTGGCAAGGGCGTAATCACCACTTTTTTGCCGACATACAAATCCGCCATGGCGGCTGATGCGCCACTTTTTTCTGCGCCTGCGATGGGATGGGCGGGGACAAATTGCCCGACTTTATCACCCAATTGCGCATACGCGTCTTGCACGACATTGGTTTTGGTGCTGCCGCCGTCTGTCACCAAGGTGTGCGCACCTAAATGTGGGGCGATGCGCGCCATCCAGTCCGCCATGCTGCCCACAGGCGTGGCTAACAACACCAAATCAGCATCGCGCACTTCCGCCGCAATATCTTCGCCCACGCGATCAATCACACCCAGTTGTAAGGCTTGTTGCACACTGGCGACACTGCGCCCGAAGCCCACGATTTCATTGACCACGCCCGCCCGCCGCAAGCCCAACGCAAACGACCCGCCAATCAAGCCCACGCCCAAAATGACCACTTTATTCAAGACCGTCTCCACCCCAATTGATCGTGCGGGGATTATACCTGTGGGGACGGGATTTATTGCTGGGTCGTCTGCGCAACCGCAATGCGCATTTTGGCGAAAAACGCGACGAAACTTGCCTTATTCACGAGAAACCGTACGAATGAATTCGTACCTACAGTCAAAACAAGAATTGCTGTGAGTGAAGGGATAAAAACACACGGAGCAAAATTGCGTTTAAGATAAGCTCTTGCATCCAAAGGATGAAGATTGAGTGTGATGCAAATATCCGTAGCTTACCCAACGCATTGAAAAGCGCGTCCAACAGGAGATAAATCATGACGATTGCAGATGAACTACAAGGTACGATAGACCAAATGGTGCAGCGCGGCAAAGGCATCCTTGCCGCAGATGAAAGCCAGCCGACCATCGCCAAACGCTTTGCGGCGATTGGGGTGGAAGCGACGGCGGAGCATTGTCGCACTTACCGCAGCTTGTTGTTTGCCGCCCCTGGTATTGAGGAATACATCAGCGGCGTGATTGAATTCGAGGACACGCTCGCACAGACCGATGATACGGGTGTCCCGTTGCCTAAAGTGTTGGCGCAGCGCAGCATCGTGCCAGGGGTGAAGGTGGACAAGGGCAAAGGAGCGTTGGCACTGTCGCCTGACGATTCCATTACTTACGGCTTGGATGGACTGGCAGAACGCTTGGCACACTATAAATCCCAAGGTGCGCGCTTTGCCAAGTGGCGAGAAGTGTATGCGATTGGTGAACGCTTTCCGTCCGCTCTGGGCATTACCGCCAATGCCGAAATGTTGGCACGTTATGCTGCCGTTTGTCAGGCGCAAGGCATCGTACCCATCGTCGAGCCTGAGGTGTTAATCGACGGCAATCACAGCATGGCGCGCTGCGCCGAGGTGACCGAAGCGGTGCAAAAAGAGATTTTTCACGCGCTGCACCGCCATCATGTGGTGCTGGAACACATTATCCTCAAACCCAATATGGTGCTACCAGGGAAAGATCATCCTGTGCGCGCCAGTGCCGAAGCCATCGCGGCAGCCACGCTGCAAGTCTTCCGTCGCACCGTTCCCATGGCGGTGCCCAGCATCAATTTCCTGTCAGGTGGCTTGAGTCCAGAAGCCGCAACCGCCAACCTCAACGCCATGAATGTCGCTATGCCTAATGCCCCTTGGCTGCTGTCATTTTCCTATGGTCGTGCCTTGCAAGAGACTGTGTTACAAGCGTGGCAAGGCAAAGCTGAAAACCTCGCCGCCGCCCAACAAGCCTTGTTGAAACGTGCAAGATTAAATGGCGCAGCGCAACGGGGTGAGTATTTGGCGACGATGGAGTGATGCTTTGAAGTATCAAGGATGCCCAAGCGGTTGCACTTGATTGGGTACGCCCGCGAGGGTACAGGTGTCTACACAATTGCATGCCCTCACCCTCTCCTGCTTGCGGGAGAGGGAATTAAAGTGGTGTATACCTTGCCGCGTCACGATTTAGCGATTTAGCGATTTAGCGATTTAGGCGCGTCTCGCGGGATGCGATGCAAGGCGTAAATTGCGCCGTGTGGTCACTTCACACAAGCAATTTGCAACGCAGCAGCGCGCCCGCGAGACGATGAATAAATGGGTAAATTGTGGCGTGGCAAGGTATA
>JBASWK010000141.1:0-14987 GCA_049276435.1 Gallionella sp.
TGAGAAAATAACGAGCAAATAACGAGCAAATAACGAGCAAATAACGAGCAAATTCGCCACTTGCAATACTAGTACGCGCTAATTACATGATTAAGATAGGTATTTTTTGGTGGATGTTAAAGAGGGGCTACGCCAAGCGAGTGGCGTACAACTTGTTGCGCACGCGGCAAGCCCCCAACCTACCTATAATCATTCTTGCCAACGCAATCAAAAACGGCATTTATGCCTACTGAAAAGGATTGAGTATTTGCACGGTAATGTCTTTAAAATCATCGACATTACGCGTTACCAGTGTCAGTTGATGTCGATATGCGGTTGCGGCAATTAGGCTATCCATCACAGCGAGTTTGCGTCCTTGCAATTCTGCCTTTGCTGAAATTTCAGCCCAGTTTTCCAGTACGGCATCGGTGACGGGTAAAACGCGATGGCGAAATTGAATTTCTAAAGTATTCAACCATTTTTGCAGCTTTTCAAACCGCTCAGGTTGGGAGAGCTGAATTTTATACAAGCCCTTTTTGATTTCTGCGATGCTCACGCTACTGATAAACAAATGCGTAGGCTGCTGCTGATTGAACCACTGCACCACCTGAATGTCGGGCGTTTTCTTCACCAGCTCAGACACAACACAGGTATCAATCAGGTAATTCATAGTGACATATCCCTGCCCACGTCTTTGTCTCGCGCCCATAACAAGGCAAGATTATCGTCCGCGAGGTCGTCCGCCAAACGGAGTTGCTCAAAGAGCGGCGGGTTCTTTTTCAGTTGCTGCAAATAGTCCCGCAGCACCTGACTGACCGCCGCTTGCGCATCTTGAATATGGCTGACAGCCATCACTTCGTTAATGACCGCATCCTCTAGGGTAATGGTTGTCATGGCTTTTTCCTTTTTGTGGTGACTTAATTTAGGCGGCGAGTTTACCTTTTTTTGAGGCACTACACCTCCTTAACCCTAAACCAAGCCGCATACAACGCGGGCAAGAACAAGCAAGTCAGCAAGGTTGCCACCACCAATCCGCCCATAATCGACACCGCCATTGGCCCCCAGAACACTTGGCGGGTCAGCGGAATCATCGCCAAAATCGCTGCTGCTGCGGTGAGCATAATGGGGCGGAAGCGGCGGACGGTGGAGCCTACGATGGCTTCCCAGCGGGATTTGCCGTCCTCTTCGTCTTGGCGAATTTGATCCACCAAAATCACCGAGTTGCGCATAATCATCCCTGCCAAAGCGATAAAGCCTAAGTTGGCGACGAAGCCGAAGGGGACTTGGAACACCAGTAACGCCAGTGCCACGCCGATTAAGCCTAGCGGAGCGGTGAGGAGGACGATGATGGTGCGGCTGATGTTTTGCAGTTGGATCATCAGCAGGGTAATCACGCCGACCAGCATCAGCGGCACGACGGCTTTGATGGCGGTTTCGCCTTTGGCGGATTCTTCCACGCTGCCGCCTGTTTCGATACGGTAGCCGTTGGGCAGGCTGGCGCGCAGGGGTTCAAGGACTTTTTCCATTTGCGCGGTGGCGGTGGCGGGTTGGGTTTTGTCCGCCATGTCGCCCAATACGCTCATGCTGGGCAGGCGGTTGCGCCGCCAGATTAAGCCTTCTTCTAACGTCGGCACGAGTTTGGCGACTTGCGCCAAGACGACGTGTTTGCCGTTGGGCAGGGGCAAATCCAAGTCCAGCAAATGATCCAGCGACGGGGTGTCACTGCCGCGCCAGACCACGTCGATAAGCTGGTCTTTTTCGCGGTATTGGGTCAGCGGGATGCCGTTTAACCAGCCTTGCAACGCTTGCGAAATTTCTTGGCTGGAGGTGCCGAGTTGGCGGGCGCGTTCTTGGTTGACTTCGATGCGCACGGCTTTGACTTTTTCGTTCCAGTCAAAACTGACATCTTGCAAATGCCCGTTGGCGCGCATCATGTCCGCGACTTTGGCAGCAATCACGCGCACTTGTTCCACGTCTTCGCCCTGCACGCGGAATTGCACGGGGTAGCCAATCGGCGGGCCGTTTTCCAAGCGCGACACGCGGGCGTGGATGTGGTTAAAACTTGCCGAGGTGAATAGGCTTTCCAGCTTGTGTTTCACCACTTCGCGCTCGTCCAAGCCTTTCGTCACGATCACCACTTGCGCGTAGTTATCGCTAAACAAGCGTAAATCCAGCGACAGGAAAAAGCGCGGCGCGCCGTTGCCGACATAGCTGGCGTAAGAGCGCACGTTGGGGTCTTTTGCCAAAATTTGTTCGATGCGATGGGTTTCCGATTCGGTAGCTTTGAGCGACGCGCCTTGCGGCAACCACACGTCAATCAACAATTCGGTGCGGCTGGAAGACGGGAAAAACTGCTTTTGCACCCCGACGTTAAACGCCACCATCGCCAAGGCAAAAATCCCCACCGTGCCGATAATCACCCACCAACGATGGCGCAAACAGCCCTCGACCAAGGCACGGAAGCGGCGGTAAAACGGGGTGTTGTAGATGTCCTCACCGTGTTGTTGCGCTTTGAGTTGCAGCTTTTTGGGGTCAAGCAAGCGATAGCCAAGGTAAGGCGTGAACACCACCGCCACCAGCCACGACACCAGCAAGGCAATGGTGACCACGGCGAAAATCGAAAAGGTGTATTCGCTGGCTGCTGATTTGGAAAAGCCCACGGGCGTGAACGCGGCGGCGGTAATCAGCGTGCCCGTCAACATCGGGAAGGCGGTGCTGGTGTAGGCAAAGGTCGCGGCTTTGAATCTATCCCAGCCTTGCTCCATTTTCACCACCATCATTTCCACCGCGATAATCGCGTCATCCACCAGCAACCCCAGTGCAATCACCAACGCGCCCAGGGAAATGCGTTGTAAATCAATGCCGAAGATTTTCATCAGGAAAAACGTAATCGCCAACACCAGCGGAATCGACAACGCCACCACCGTGCCTGTGCGCCAACCTAGGCTCAAAAACGACACCGCCAACACGATCAACACTGCTTCGGCGAGGGAGTTTTCAAACAGCGAAATCGAGCCTTTGACCACGTCGGACTGGTCGGCGACGGTGTGTACATCCACGCCCACGGGCAAGCCTGCTTGCAAAGTTTTCATCGCGGCGCGCAAATTTTCGCCCAAATCAATCACGTTGCCGCCTTTTGCCATGATGATGCCGATGCCAATGGCAGGTTGCCCGCCGACGCGCATCCGCGCACTGGGCGGGTCGGACAAGCCGCGTTTGACTTGCACAATGTCGCCTAAACGAAAGCGTTGCCCGTTGAGTTGCAGCTCGGTTTGGCGCAAGGCTTCCACGCCTTCTAAGCCGCCCGTGACCCGCATCCGCACGCGGTCACTGGGGGTGTCGATAAAACCTGCGGGGGCGATGGCGTTTTGTTTTTGCAGCGCGTCCCGAATTTGCAACGGCGAAATGCCCAAGCTGGCGAGGCGCACGGGATCGGCTTCCAGAAAAATTTTTTCGTCTTGCACGCCAATCAGTTCCACGCGCTTTACATCAGGCACGCGCTTGAGTTCCAACGCCATGCGGTCGGCGTAGCGGCGCAGTTGCGCCAAGTCAAAGCCATCGCCCGTCAGCGCAAAAATGTTGATTTGCACATCGCCAAAATCGTCATTGGGGAACGGGCCTTGCACGCCTTCGGGCAAAGTCATCCGAATGTCATCCAATTTTTTGCGCACTTGCCGCCACGCTTCGGGCACTTCGGCTTTCGGCGTGTAGTCTTTTAACAGCACAAAAATCGTCGAATCGCCCGCCTTGGAAGCCGAGCGCACAATGTCGATCCACGGGGTTTCTTGCAACTTTTTTTCCAGCTTTTCGGTCAGTTCTTGCTCGACTTGTTGCGCAGTTGCCCCTGGCCACAAGGTGCGCACCACCATGACTTTCATAGTGAAATCAGGGTCTTCAGCGCGCCCCAAACTGCGATAGGACAACACCCCCGCGATGGTCAGCACAACCATCAAATAAATCACCATTTGTTGATGTTTTAACGCCCACGCGGATAAATTCGGGCCTTTCATCGCGCCGCCCCTGCGTCAATAGACTGGATTTTTTCACCCGCAGATAAACGATGCACGCCATTGCTGACGATGCGTTCGCCTACGGACAAACCGCTGGCAATCACCGCGCCATTTTCTTGATACGCCGCGACCGTCACAGGGCGCAAACTCACCGTGTGATCTTTCGCCACAATCCACACCGCCATGTTTTGACCTTGCTGAAAAATCGCCGTGAGCGGAATCAGCAGTTGTGCGGATTGGCTACCGCGTGGGGCGAAACGCACTTGTGCGGTCATGCCCAACGCCGCATCGGGCGCGGGTTCGGTCAAGGTGATGCGGGCGGGGTAGGTGCGGGTAGCGGGGTCAGCGGCGGGCGACAATTCGCGCAACCGCCCCGTCAAATGTCGCTCGCCTGAAAACAAGGTGATGTCCGCCGTATCGCCAACTTTCAACCCCGCAAACTGCGCTTCAGGCACGGCAATCGCCACTTCGCGCTCGCCGTCTTGCGCCAATTTCAGCACCGCTTGCCCCGTGGTGACGACTTGCCCGACTTCCGCCAAGGTCGCCACCACCACGCCCGCATGTTCCGCGATCAAATTGGTATAACCCGATTGATTACGCGCCAAACCCGCTTGCGCCGTGGCGGCTTGCAAGGCGGTTTCTTTGGCATCCAACGCCGATTGGCTGATAAATTTTTTCGCAAATAAGGAGCGATAGCGTTCGGCTTCGGCTTTCGCCAGTTTCAACTGCGCCTCAGCCGCATCGGCTTGTAGCGTCGCATCGCCCACATCCAAGCGCGCCAACACCTGCCCCGCTTTTACCGCCTGCCCCACGTCCACCAACCGCGCCGCGACTTTGCCGCCCACGCGAAAGCCCAACGGAATTTCATGTCGTGCGCGCACTTCTCCGCTATAGCGGGTCGTATTTTCACCCGCGACACTGCCCACTTGCATCGTCAAGGCAGGACGTTCGGCAGGGATAACGAGTGGGGTTTCTTTGCTACAAGCCACGACAAAGGGGAGAAAGAACAACGCTAGCAATTTGGATTTCATGGGATTTTTGGAGCGGTGCAAAAATGGAGTGCCGTAATTTAAAGGCTAGGCAAGCAGCTGTCAAATTTTTCAAACAGTTGTTTAATTTTATGGCGAACGAACTTCACAGGAGCCGCGTTTTAAAGCCAATCGGGTATAAGTTCAAAGAATCAACGCTTATAAGGATGCAAAGCTGTTCGCCTCTTTGCCAATGGTTGTGTACCCATAGCAGGACTGTGCGCTTTTTCACCGCCCCTCTCAAATGCAGGGCTAGCGGTATTGCTTCGCGCTGCCCCCGATTTTCTACCGACAAGTACACAAGCAATGACTATCAATGCCGCAAGGACTTCTGACCATGAGACCCTTTCGTGTAAAAGGATGGCTGCGGCAAAAATGGTCAGAAACGGTTGAAGTAGCTGAAGTTGACCGATGCGCGCGATTCCGCCGAGCGCGAGACCTTTGTACCAGACCACAAATGCCAAGAACATGCTCACCACGCTGACATAGATAAACCCCGCCAAACTTTGCCAGCCTACTGTGGATAGGCTATGCGGCATGGTTTTGAGGACAGGGAAGAGCAGTATGGGGGTCGAGAGCACAAGTGCCCAACTAATCGTTTGCCATGCGCCAAGCTCTTTTGAAAGACGAGCACCTTCGGCATAGCCAAATCCTGCGGCGATCACCGCGCCTAAAAGCAGAAAATCTCCTGTTTGAAATGCACCGCCGCCAGCAGACAATGAAAAAAATGCAATGGTGATGCTGCCCACGATGGTTGATACCCAGAAAACAGGTCGAGGGCGTTCACCCGCCAGCCACGCGCCAAAAAGAGCGGTAGATAAGGGTAAGAGACCGCCGACAACGCCTCCGTGAGCCGCAGGCACCGTGGTCATTGCCCAAGTAGACAGTAATGGAAATCCGATGACAACCCCCATTGCTGTGCCGCCTAATCGAAACCACTGCTTGCCAACGGGCTTTCGTGAACGCGTCACCGCGAGCGCAAGTCCTGCAATGGCTGCGGCAATCATTGCGCGCCCAAGACCGACAAAGGTGGGGTCAAGCTCTGCAACGGCCATCCGAGTCGCGGGCAGCGTAAGGCTAAACCCAATAACGCCCAGAAGCCCGAAGAGGATGCTTTTGCTATGGGTGGAAAGGGTTTTCATTGTTGATTGTTAATGTGAAGGGTGTCAATAAACGAAGCGCATTGCACCAATTATTTGATCCCATAAAAAATTTACTGCCACAGCACTTTCTTGCGCAGTCCTACTCGAAACGATGGGTTAGGCGGATTAATTGCCTGTCTCACAAGTTGAGGCAAAGAACATCTTGGCCGTAATAATTCCTGAAACAACGGACACCAATACCGCAATTGGAAACAAAACAATTGTTAAATAGCAAGCTCCTTCAATAATTCCCAGCCAAGCGACATACTTTCTGTAACCATACAATTCATTATCACAACGTAGAATTGTGCGACCCAAATATAAATAAAATAAACCATATCCGACCATTAAAAGTATTTCTAATATCGCCAATGTCCCTGTCATCTCTGGGAAAATGATGCTAGCAATACTTAAACCAATGGAAATATAGGTAGCTACAATTATTAAATTTATAACTTGGTCTGCCGCCTTTATATTTGCCTTAACATTAAGAAGTTTCCTGAACGAAAAAAATATAAAAACAAATATGATTGAGTAACTTAATGTAATAAAAGCATCAACATATCCTAGAAAAGGATATTGGTCATGATAAATTCCATCAATAATCGCTAACAACAGCATTGGGATTGCAATAACTGATGACAGAATTGAAAGCCATCCTGCCAGTTTCATTTGATATTGTATGTTCATATTGTTCCTATAATTGTTTGCCTAACGTGCAGCCCCACGCTTGGGCAAGACTATGATGAAAGACTGCATTGAGACTCGGTAGTACCTCACCACGGTGAAACGATGGCGGCACAAAGGATTCCAATCTTTCGAGTTCGCTCTCTATAAACGCATTGATGCTTTGCACAGGTGATTCCATGCCCATCTCCAGAGCAGCGCGTTTGTGTTCAAGCAAGGCCTTTATGTCGGCCAGCAAAGGTCGATTCCCATCAATGAGATGGAGCAATTTTTCAAATTCAATTGGTGCAGCCTTGCCGTAGCACTCCAGCCAACGAACTGAGAGCAATGGGCGTAAAACGTAGAAGTACTTCTTCAATGGAACCAGATCGGCTTTCAGGTAACCACGGAAATTGGTTTTAGCCATACTTCGATAGTGATGAATTCCATTTTCACAAGAGTACACGACTGGCAAAAGTTCACGGACGCTCGCGGCGAAACTACTGTGTTCCGAATAGATAATTGGCGACTGAATCCATTCGACAAATGCTGGATTTGATTTCCAGAATAGCCGTAAAGCTTTACGAATATCCCACCCGTTCAGATCAATATCGTCAACGATCGGGTACTCGATAACATCCCGTTGCTCTTCGAGTCCCACAGACAAATACCAATCTTGCGAATTGGCGTAAATAAATCGCACGTCGTAATCGCTGTTGGGTGACTCAAACCCCCAAGCGCGACTACCTGACTCGACCGCTAGAAGGACTCGAACACCATGCTTTTCTTCGGCAGCACGAATCCGACGCAGGATCTCAGTTCGAATAAGAGATGGAATCATAGACCTTACATAAAATAGACACCGAATGTGTCTGATAATCTGGGGTTGATTGCCGCATTATCTTGCCATCAAAACCCAGTGATTTGATTTGAAGGTAGGTTTTTACAAATAACCCATCACGTATCGCAATTGTCATTTAGACCGTAGATCATCTGCTAACACAATCGTCACATCGGATTGCGCGAGAAAGATGAAAGGTGTTTAAAACTGCTCGTGTTCGCCGAGGTAACGCCATTGTCCAACGGGCAGGTTGCCGAGTTTGACTTTGCCGATGCGGATGCGCTTGAGACCTGTCACTTTCAGTCCGACCAGTTCACACATGCGACGAATTTGACGTTTTTTACCTTCGCGCAGCACAAAGCGCAGCTGGTCTTCGTTCTGCCACGTTACTTTGGCGGGCTTAAGGTATTCGCCATCTAGTTTTAAACCTTGGCAAAGCAATGCTAACCCCGTAGGTTCGAGCTGCCCTTGTACGCGTACCAAGTATTCTTTATCGACACGGGAATCTTCGCCGATCAGTTGCTTGGCGACGCGACCATCTTGGGTGAGTATCAAGAGACCTTGAGAATCAATATCCAATCGACCCGCAGGGGCGAGTCCTAGGATTTGGCTGCGATGGAACTGCATAGGCGATTCATCTTCGCGCCAGTGATTGGATTCTTCAAACAGCACGGAAGCGGGCTTGTAGCCATGTTCCGCTTGTCCTGAGACATAACCTATGGGTTTGTTCAGTAAAATCGTGACGCGTTGTTCTTGGCTTTGTTGGGCAGGGGTGCGCAGGGTGATTTTTTGATGTGCAAATACTTTGCTGCCCAGTTCGCTGACGGTGATGCCATCAACCTCGACCCAACCTTTCTCAATGTAGTTGTCCGCTTCACGGCGTGAGCATAGTCCAAGTTCCGACATGCGTTTAGAAAGACGAATTTTTTCCATTCAATTTTGGGGATGTGTAATGAGGCTAGGTTGCGGCGCAACCGTTGCTGCGCCGTGGTGAGTGAATAGGACGATGGTACACCACGCGTCTTGTTCACTCGTGCGAACTATCGTTCTAAATTCAATTCCAGTTCCGTGTTGTCGCCTTTGCGCACAGAGACTTTTTCGGTCACCATTTTGTAGCCTTCCAGTTTAACGCTAATGGCATGCACGCCAGGTGCCATTTCTAGGCGAAGGGGTGACATACCGAAGTACACGCCATCCAGATACACTTTAGCGCGCGGCGGGTTGGTGTTGACCAATAATAAGCCTTCTGTCGCACTGGCGTGAGGGGTATAGGCGGGGGTAGGGACGTTGGCGGTCGCGGCTCCCGCTGGCAGTGCCGTGGCGGTATGGGTGACGGCAGCTGCGGCGGCGGTCGGGGCGACATACACGGTCACGCCTTGGATGGGCTTGGTGCCAGGGGTCAAATTAAACAGCTCAGGACGTGCCGCCATTAAAGAAGCACCAATCGCTTCGACCGTTTTGCTGGTGACCACACGCATTTCTTGATTAAGGTAGCCCACCACATCTTCTTTGTTATTGCCAGAAATGCCTGCAAAACGCTGATTCTTTTCGGTAACTAACCCTGACCAAACAACTTTACCTGTTGCAATCTCTTTGACCGTGCTTTCGATGCCGATGCTAATTTGGTCGCGCTCTTTGATATCCAAGGTTAAGTCTTTGATGACCCCAGACACTTCAAACAAGGCATTGCTGGCACTGCTGCCTTCCATGACTTGAAACCCTTCACTATCAAAGCGTTTCTTCATCGCAAGAGTGGTAATGTCGGACACCTCTTGGTCGATCAACAGTTGGTTGCCGCTCATACCGCTGACGCGGGTGGTCATTTCGCCTAATAGTTTGGGGTTGGTGATTTTGCGTTGATCCACATATTTAACGACACGTACAGTTGCCGCATATTTAAGCAAGGTACTGGACGGACCATTCTTTTTGTCAACTGCATTCAGGGTGTTTGCCTGTGTGTCGCCGCCTCCAAATAACCCACTAACGGAGTTTTTAACACTGTCCACGGTGGAACATCCTGCTAAAAACAACAAACAAGACAACATGCCGCGCTGTAATAATACGTTCATACCAGTACCTCATTATTTATTTGGGAACTACATTTAGCCGTGAAAGAACACGGCGGGTTAAGAAGACGCGCTTGATGGTGGTTATCGATTAAGTATCAGTATATAAATTTTCGGGTATTTTAAGCGGCTAGTCGCTAGTTTAATGGTGTAAATCTGTTCGACACTATATTTTTTGCAATATATTCAAATAGATAAGAAAATATTTTCACTCTATAAACTAACGACTAGAGACTAACAACTCAATACCCAATTACTTGTACATAACACCTTATACCCGACTACTCCTAAGATAGCTGACGGGAACGAGCAACTTGCTAGGTCGAATAACGGCTTTTTTTGCGTCAGGCAAGTAACGTACCAATTCGTTAAGTGCTTTAGTAT
Source organism: Gallionella sp. (assembly GCA_049276435.1). Taxonomy (GTDB): domain Bacteria; phylum Pseudomonadota; class Gammaproteobacteria; order Burkholderiales; family Gallionellaceae; genus Gallionella. The sequence goes on from JBASWK010000141.1 coordinate 10,117, forward strand.
AAACATCACGTTTAAAATCCACCACGGCATTAATATCTAGCCAATAGTCATTCCAACGCCATGCGTCAAACTCAGGGTGCGTGCAAGCACGCAGACAAACATCACAATCACGACCGACTAGGCGCAACAGAAACCAGATTTGTTTTTGACCACGGTATGCACTTCGCGAGGGTTTACTCCAATTTTGAGGCACGTCATAGCGCATCCATTCACGGGTGCGCCCCAGTATTTTGACGTGTTGTGGAAATAAGCCAACTTCTTCATGCAGCTCTCGGTACATAGCTTGTTCTGGGTTCTCACCATGCTGAATTCCTCCTTGTGGAAATTGCCAAGCATGTTGACGTACGCGTTTGCCCCAGAACACCTGATTCCTATCATTCGTGATAATGATGCCGACATTCGGGCGGTAGCCGTCTCGGTCTATCATTTTTCACTCTATGGGGTTAATTTAATGCGTGGATTCTTTCACATTTCACCCGTAATGAAAAGACTACATACCTATTCAACGCGTAATTTGATGGAAAACACGCATAAAGGTTGAGCAGGTGTGGTGTTTGGAGCCGTCTAATGGTTCGTGGAGGGGGGAATGGCACTGGCAGCAGCGGGAATGCCGCTCGCCGCAGCAGGAACCGAGGGGGGCTTAACGGCTTGTTTTTCAATTGACGCTTTTTGTTTGTGGTGATTTTTTGCAAGCTCATTTTTGCTTAACGAGCGGTATCTTTCGCGTGCGGTTTTGCGTTGTTCAGGCGTAAGCGCGCTCCACGCGATGAGCTTTTTTTGGAAGCGTTGCTTTTCAGTGGGAGTGAGGGTGGGGTAGTGCTTTGCCATACGGACGAGACTACGCTGTTGCTGTTCGGATAGATGAGACCACTGTTGGGATAAAGGTGAGAGTGCCTCTCGTTGCGTGGCATTTAATGACTGCCATGGCGTGGCTGCAAAAACGGCGTTGCTCCAGCCACAAAATAACAATACGCCGATTAGAAAATATCTCATGGGTGCATTTGCCTCAATCCACAAAAACTTCTAACGGGAGTTCATCGGTGAGAATCGCGACCTCAATATCGCAATTTTGCTGATCTTGATCGTCTTGCCAAGCCTCCACGCCAAGCAACAACGCGACGACCAGCACCCCTACGATCAGCCATTGGCGTTCAATATGCGGGCGGTGAGGCAGGGTAAACAGATGACCTGCAAACACCTTGATGCCGACAGGGCTTGGTTTTGCGCGTAAGGCTCGCGCGCGCGCCTGAGCCAAGGTGGTAAGGGTTTGTTCGTCCAGTGAGTGGTGTGCTAATGCACGCACAATTTGATGAGGGTCTAATTCAGGGTTCATGGTAGCTCAATTCCTTTAGCTTTGAGTGTGATAGCAAGCGCGTGGGTGGCACGTGAACAGTGTGTTTTAACACTGCCTTCGGTGCAGCCCATGATCGTCGCCGTCTCACTGGTATCTAAACCCTCCCAATAACGCAGTAAGAAGGCTTCTCGTTGACGTAGCGGCAGTTTATTCAGTGCAGCTTCAATGTGTGCCACAACTTGTTTTTGTTGCAATGCTTGATCTGGTTTGTAGGGAACACTGGGATTATCCTGATCTTCTAACACTTCTAAGGGATCAAATTCCGTTTCATCGTGCTGACTTTGCAGCCCCGAAAAGAGGGTCACCCACGCGTTGCGTACTTTTTGCCGACGATAATAATCGTGCAAGGCATTGTGCAAAATACGTTGAAATAATAAAGGCAGCTCTTCGACAGGTTTGTCACCATATTTCATCGAGAGTTTGATCATCGCATCTTGCACCACATCTAATGCAGCATGAGTATCTCGCACTGAGAACACGGCGTGTTTATACGCACGCCGCTCCACACTACTAAGAAACTGATTTAATTCGGCAGGGCTACACAGTTTGATCACCTTTTACAAGGGCATGTTTCGGCATAAATTTTGACCGTGTTGCGCTAAACTAGCAAAATTGTAACGATTTAAACTGAGAAGGGATAAGGGATAAGTGGGAAGGGTAAAACCTTGCGCCCCTTGTTCGGAGAGGTGTTTTGCCCTTCCTCCTTTACCCCTCCTCATAAAAGGTGGCTTAAGTACCAGTATATAAATTTTCGGGGATTTTAAGCTGCTAGTCGTTAGTCGCTAGTTTAATGGAGGAAGTCTGTCAGACACTATATTTTTTACAATATATTCGAATAGATAATAAAAAATTTTCACTCCGAAAACTAAAAACTAACGACTAGAGACTAACAACTAACTACCCAATTACTTGTACATAACACCTTAGTCATTTTTTCCCCTTTAGTACCCGTTGTCGTCGTAAAGCATTCCAACGTCATTTCAGAGAAAATCGTCCCTCAAAAGCTATTTGCCCGTTAAAAAACGATAGCGCGCTTTATCTGCTTCAAAACGGGCTTCGATGCTAATTTTTTCTGCTTTGAACTTTTCAATGTCTTGCTGTTGCTTGGTTAAACGCATTTGCGTGTCCTTCATGTCCGCACGCAAAGAGGGCGGTAACGTTCTACCCTGCTGCTTTATGGTACTCGCTTCAGTTTGCAATTCTTGCCATTTTTTCTGCGTAATTTTAAGCTGCATTGAAGTGCTGTTCAGCAAATCTTGAATCTGTTGTAAATTACGCATTTTAGACGCATCAATTTCCTCGACCGTACTAAACGTATTCAACAGGGCTTTATCCCGCCGCTTTTGTTCTACTGCGGCTTCTTCTTTAGCTTTTTGCTGCTTAATTTCATCTTCCCTGGCTTTTTCCTGCTCAGGCGTGAGCTTTTCACGTTTATTGATTTCACGCCCTGTAGGGGTCAGTTCACTGCGATTATTGCTCGAATACTCAGGCGGAATCACCTCGCCGTAATGGGTCGCCCCCTGCTCATCCACCCATTTATATAGCTTGGCAGCCGCAGGAAAACTCAAGAGCGTGCCGAATAAAAACAAAAATAACCATTTAGTTTTACGCATAACTTACCCCGTATTGGTCTCGATAGGATTGGGTTGCTTGTAGATTTTGCTGCATTTGTGCTTCGCCTTGCAAATAGTTAAGTAAATCATCCAGTGTGGCAATGGCAATCACAGGCAGCTGATAGTGCTGTTCTACTTCTTGCACGGCCGACAAAGCACCTGTCCCTCGCTCCATGCGATCGAGGGCAATGACCACTCCACAGGGTTCTGCACCTGCTGCCCGAATGAGCGTGATGGATTCGCGCACCGATGTTCCTGCCGAAATAACATCGTCAATAATCAAAACGCGCCCCTGCAATTTTGCCCCGACAGTTGTACCGCCTTCACCATGATCCTTGGCTTCTTTGCGATTGTAGCAGTAAGGCACATTGCGACCTTGTTCTGCCAATGCAATCGCCGTGCCTGCGGCGAGGGGAATGCCTTTGTACGCAGGACCGAAGAGCATATCAAAAGGCAGTTCGGCGGCCAAAATCGCTTGCGCATAAAACTGCGATAAGTTCCTGAGCGATGCCCCGTCATTAAACAACCCCGCATTGAAAAAATAAGGGGACAACCGTCCTGCTTTGGTTTGAAACTCGCCGAAACATAACACTTTTTGTTGTACCGCGAAACGAATGAAATCTTGACGGAAATTAAACATAACGACCCCTATAGTGAACGACAATGCCAGCCATTATAATGGCGCACTCGGTTTAGCTGAAAGTTTCCTTTACAACAAACTGCCGCGCCGTCACTTTTTTGCTCAATCAAACCACTTCCCATACTCAATATGCACATTATTTCCATTAACCTCAATGGTATTCGTTCTGCTGCCACCAAAGGCTTTTTTCCTTGGATGGCACAACAAAATGCCGATGTGATTTGCTTGCAAGAATTAAAAGCACAAGCCGCCGACATGACCGCAGAAATGCTACAGCCTGATGGCTATCACGGCTATTTTCATTATGCGGATAAAAAAGGCTACAGTGGCGTGGGCATTTATTGCCGTGAACAGCCGCTCAATGTAGTGGTGGGCTTAGGCATACCAGAGTTTGACGCAGAAGGACGCTATTTGCGCGTGGATTTTGCCGATTACAGCGTGGTTTCCTTGTACTTGCCTTCTGGGTCGAGCGGAGAAGAACGTCAAGCGGTGAAATTTAAATTTATGGCAGCGTTTATGCCGCATTTACGTGAACTACGTGATAGCGGACGCGAAGTGATTATTTGTGGGGATTGGAATATCGCCCATCAAGAAATCGACTTGAAAAATTGGCGTGGTAATAAAAAGAATTCAGGTTTCTTGCCCGAAGAGCGCGCTTGGCTCACCGAACTGTTCAACGAAGTGGGCTTGGTCGATGTGTATCGTCAGTTATACCCCACACAAATCAGCTATACATGGTGGTCAAATCGCGGTCAGGCGTATGCCAACGATGTGGGCTGGCGAATTGACTACCAGATTGCCACGCCACGCTTAGCACAGCGCGCACAAAACGCAGAAGTGTACAAAACCCAACGCTTTTCCGACCACGCACCGTTGAGGGTGGTTTATGCAAATGACTGAATAATTTAGTTAAATTTTTCAGTCGGGCTCACTTTGACCGTAGCCCGTATGTAATACGGGATTTTAGGTGAGGATGAAATATTCCCGTATTGCATACGGGCTACGGTTTGGTGTACCTCCGCTCAAGCAGCCATTTTCAATTCAACCTAGAAAAAGTAGTCTCACGCGGTACGTTTTCACGCGGATGGAAAATTTTTATTTCAATGTTAATATACCTTGCTGCGTCACGATTTAGCAATTTAGGCGCGTCTCGCGGGATGCGATGCAAGGCGTAAATTGCGCCGTGTGGTCACTTCACACCAGCAATTTGCAACGCAGCAGCGCGCCCGCGAGACGATGAATAAATAGGTAAATCTTGGCGTGG
>JBASWK010000142.1:0-19459 GCA_049276435.1 Gallionella sp.
GCGCAATTTATTGCGCGATAGCCTCTTGCAACACCCTTCGCGCAATAAATTGCGCTCCTACATTCCCTGATTTTTAGTTAAATTTCAATGAGTTAAAAGTTGTGTAGATACCTATGCCTTGAAGGGGAGGGAGTTCTGTTCACCCACTATAAATCACATAGAACCATGAAAAGTTTAATGACTGTCTGCAATGGTGAATTTATCACTGTCCATTTCAAATACATCTTTGTCACGGATGATCCGAACACTGAGTTCCCAATCCCCTTTGATCGGAAATTTAATCAGCCCTTGATAATTCCCAGCCGATACTTCTTTGAAAGGGATGACAAAATCTTGGCTGACATCGGATGCGCGATAGTACGCCACCACTTCCATTTTGCCGCTGACAGGCTGACCTTGAGCGTCCACCGCCGAGATTTCATAATGAGCGGGGATCGTTGCACGCACCACTTCTTGAGGTTGCTTGACTTGAATTCTCCACGCCAAGGCGTTTTGTGCCGCGACATCTCTTACCGAAAATTTTTCACTTTCGGTTTCAAACACATCTTTATCGCGCACGACGCGTATCCGCAGCTTCCAATAGCCCTTGAGCGCGAAGCTCATAAAGCCTTGATAACGACCAGGGGATATTTCCTTAAAAAGGACTTTGAAATCTTTAGCGGCATCGGATGCGCGATAAGCCGTCACCTCCATTTGACCACTAACAGGCGCACCTTTAAGATCCGCTACTGAAATTTCATAAGGAGCAGGGGCATTCAACGCGACAAACTTCGGCTGTTTCAGGGTGGTTTTCCAAGCAAGTACGCCCTGCGCTTCGATCTCTTTTAGAAATGCCCCATCCGTTTTATGATTACGCGTGTTGTATTCTTCATCGACCAAGGTGGAGCGACTGCTATCCAAAGAGTGCAAAACAAACACCACATTGATCGCCACACCTGATAACACCAAGCCTAACAAGCCAAACAGCCAAGGATTGCGCCAAGCTTTTTTATTGCTTTGAGAGATCATTAAATTGCCTTCTTTATAAGATACTGCAAAGGATACGACACTTCAGGGCGGTACTCAGCTGTTTGAAAGCAGCTAAGTACCGACCATTCACTACGGCTTAGGTGCGCTAAATTTACTACCGTATTCAGCAACCACCTTCGCATCTTCAACCGCTTGAACATGGAATTCAATCGGGGTCGCTTCCTCCTTAATCCCTGCTCGTGGTGCTTTCACAAAAATCGTAAACGAAGTACCGCGACCATGATGAGTCAAAATAGGTGCTTCCGCGCCCACAATCACTTGCCCTGGAACACCGCCCGTCGCAGTCACATTCACATGCAAATCTTTGTCGGTTTTATTCACCACCTTAAACTCATAGCGATTGCGAATAGAGCCATCACTTAAACTCACGTACAAGGGTTGGCGTTCAGGAATCACTCGCAACGTCATCGACCCTAGATGGGTCAGTCCCCAGATAATGCCCCCCAATGCCAACAGAAGAATGCCGATATACACCAATGTACGGGGATGTTGATAAAGCTTTTTAACGGGCTTTCCTTCTAATTCATCCAAAGACGAATAACGAATCAAGCCACGCGGACGACCGATTTTATCCATAATGGAATCGCACGCATCCAAGCATAAACCACAGGTAATGCAGCCCAGTTGTTGCCCTTGGCGAATATCCACCCCAGTAGGACACACTTGCACGCATTGGAAACAATCTATGCAATCGCCAAGTTTAATTGCGTCAGCTTCAGCACCCCGACGAATTTTGCCGCGTGGCTCACCGCGTTTTTCATCATAAGCGGGCAAAATCGTTTGCGAGTCTGCCATCACCGCTTGAATACGGGCGTAAGGACATAGCCAGAAGCAAGTTTGTTCACGCAAGAAACCTGCTAGGAAATAGGTACCTAAGGTAAACGCACCCAACGTCGCCCATTCCAGCATGGACAGATTAAAGCTCAATAAATTATGCCAATAGACAAAAGCATCTTCAAACCAAATGGTGAAACTAATCCCAGTAAAGATGGAGATCGCCAACCAGATAGCATGTTTAATGACTTTTTTACCAATTTTATTGCCATTCCATGGAGCCGCATCCAATTTGTGACGCGCATTAGGGTTGCCTTCAACTTTTTCTTCAATCCAAGTAAACAGATCGACCCAAGCGGTTTGAAAACAGAAATAACCACAAAACACACGAGAAGCCACTGAGGTGACCGCAAACAAGGTCATCGCCAACAACAGCAACAACAACGAAACCATCCAGATGTCTTGCGGCAAAATAGTCAAATTAAAGATATGAAACTGACGATTATTCACATCTAACAACAATGCCTGTTTGCCATTCCAGCGCAAATAAGCCCCGAAGAAGAAAATCAACCAGAGCGACTCTGTCGCATATTTTAACGTGCGAAAAAACCCAGGCATACGTTTCGCATGGATCGTGCTTTCGCCCATATTCACCGCCCACTCTTCGTGTTCGTGATAGATGGTTGATACATTCCCTGTTTCAGCCTGCTTATGATTCTGCTGCTCACTCATGCTTTGCTCCAGATAATTTAGCCTGCTCTTGCAAGCACTTTTCAAGGATGCGCTGTACAAATTCTGCCTGTTGCAAAAATTACACAGTGGATCCCTATTGATATTTTTGAGAATAAAAAAGGAGGAGGTAATCCTCCTCCTTTCTTGGAGTGCTAGACTTATTTGTCGCCGCGATTTTTAAATTTCGCGTTATAAAACAGCCAACCTAATGCAGCAATCACTGCACCAAATGCGCCTGCTGTACCGATCATCAAGCCCCAATATACAAAGTCATGTGACATTTTGATTTCCTTTTCAAAAAACCTGCACAGCTTACACCGTGCAGTTAAATGGACAATTACTTAGCGGTTGGTGCAACGGCTTCAACAGCAGAAGCGGCGGCAGCAGGTGCCACAACAGGCTCAGCGACAACTTCGGCTTTACCACCACCAAACTTGTACACATAAACAGCCAGCTTCTTCATTTCCGTTGCAGACAGTTTGCCCGCTGTGGTGAAGTTTGGCATCACCGCGACGCGAGCACTGGCATCACCTGAATTCACACCGTAAGTAATGGTGTGTTTAATGCCCTCAAGAGAGCCCTCAAAACGCCACACTTCGTCAGTCAAATTAGCCGATCCCATTGCTGCCATGCCTTTTGCATCGCCACCATGGCAAGCAGTACAGTCACTTTCAGCGAAGACTTTTTTACCTGCCATTTCAGAGTCGCCATTGCCTTCGCTCAATGCCTTGACGTATTTGGATACATCGTCAATTTGTTGAGCCGACAAGGTTTCCTTGTGCGCAGTCATCATCCCTTGGCGACCACCCGTGATGGTTTCGTGAATGGCGTTGATTTCACCACCATACAACCAATCATCATCCAACAGAATCGGTGCCATCAGACCTTGTTCGCGTTTAGCAAACTTGTCACCACTTTGCTCTGAACCCTTACCGTTTTGACCATGACAAGCTGCACAATTGTCACTGAACAGCACCTTACCCGAACGTGTCACATATTCAGTTAAAGTAGCATCTGCCAAAATAGCAGCGGGGGTCATAGACTCCAACTTATCTTCATACACTTTACGTGCGTCATCCAGTACCTTTTGATCCTCAGCCAACTCTTTAATCGCGGTCCATTTACCAGAACCTGGCAAACCCACCCCTTCAAAGAAAGTCCCTGTCGCAGCAACAGGAATCGCTGGATACATGATGAAGTACAGCACCACCCAAATTGCACTGGCGGTCAACCCAATCATCCACCACTTCGGTGGTTGATTGGTAAAGTCTGCCAAGTCATCATCCCATACATGCCCCGTGGTAGGAACACCACCAGCGGAGTTGTGATTTTCACTCATTTTTTATCTCCCGATTTGTTGTACTCGCCTTCTTCACGCAGTGCCATATCGCGCTGCGCTTCGAAAGCATCCTTGTTTTTAGGATTGAACACCATCACATAGACGACAATCATCGCCACAAATGCTGCCACGGTGAAAATTACCCCTTGCCAATCGTTGTTGGTTAAAGCGGCCCAGTCCGTGTGAAAGTATTCCATCAATTTAGTCACGGTAGTTCACACCTTTCTCGAACTTGACGTGATTACCCAAGGATTGTAGGTAAGCGATGATCGCATCCATTTCCGTTTTACCGTCCAACTCGGCCTTCGCACCTGCAATGTAAGCAGGCGTGTAGATCGTCGTAGGCACAGGGTTAAACGGCATCTTAGTCATCACTTCCAGCGTTGCGACCGTTCTTTCGGCATTCACTGGGTTATTTTCCAAGAAGAAGAAGTTAGGCATCACCGATTCTGGCACAACATCACGTGGATATTTCAAATGCTTGCGATGCCATTCATCCGAATACTTACCCGCTAAGCGCGCAATATCAGGACCTGTACGCTTGGAACCCCATTGATAAGTATGGTCGTACATGGATTCTTCAGCGATAGAGTAATGACCATAACGATCTTTCTCATCACGGAACGGACGAATCATTTGCGAATGGCACAAGAAGCAGCCTTCGCGAATATAAACATGGCGACCTGCGGTTTCCAACGCAGTGTAAGGACGTACCCCATCACCAGGCTGCCAATCTGCGAGCGTTTTGTGCTCGGAGGTTTCAGGATTCCAGATGATTTTATCCATAGGAATCGCTTTACCTTGCAGATCTTTATGCTGGGTATTGTTGTACGTACCATCGCCCCCGTTCATCCCTGTATTAGGCAAATAAAACAAAGGCACAATTTCAACGATACCGCCGACCGCCACTGCAACAGCGGTAATTACGAACATCAAGAGCGTATTGCGCTCAATTTTGTCCTGTAGCTTGGTTGAATAAATATGATCATGATCAGACATGTTTTCTCTCCCCTTATGCTTTAGCTGGAACAGCATTTACGCCGCGTACAGCACTCGCTTGACGTATTGTCATCACCACGTTAAACAGCATGATCCATGTACCCAAATTGAAGATCGCACCGCCCACCGCACGCATTACATAGTAAGGGTGCATCGCAGAGACAGATTCAACAAAAGTGTAAGTCAATGTACCGAACTCGTCATAATCACGCCACATCAACCCTTGCATGATCCCAGATACCCACATCGCAACGATGTATGTCACCGCACCGACCAAAGCTACCCAGAAGTGAATGTTCACTAATTTGTCAGAATACATTTCGGTATTCCACAATTTCTTGACCATATGGTAGATCGCACCGAAGGAGATCATAGACATCCAGCCCAATGCACCTGCATGCACGTGACCCACAGTCCAGTCTGTGTAATGAGACAAGGCATTCACTGTCTTGATCGCCATCACAGGACCGTCAAAGGTGGACATCGCGTAGAACGCCATCGCTGTCACCAAGAAACGCAAGATGTAGTCAGTACGCAACTTGTCCCAAGCACCAGACAAAGTCATCATACCGTTCATCGCACCACCCCATGAAGGGATAATCATCGCCAAAGAAACAGCCGCACCCAAGGAACCCGTCCAATCAGGCAAAGCTGTGTATTGCAGATGGTGAGCACCTAGCCAAACGTAGCCGAAAGTCAATGTCCAGAAGTGCAACACAGACAAGCGATACGAGAACACAGGGCGACCCGATTGCTTAGGAATGAAGTAGTACATAATGCCTAGGAAACCACCCGTCAGGTAGAAACCCACCGCATTGTGACCCCACCACCATTGAATCATCGCATCTTGTACCCCAGAGTAGATGGAGTAAGAAGTTGCCATGTCAACAGGGATTGCCAAGCTATTCACAACATGCAGATACGTGATCATCACGATCATACCCATGGTGAACCAGTTGGACACATAGATGTGCGAGGTTTTGCGAATGGCTGTGGTCATGATGTGATTCAGACCAAAAGACAACCACACGACCGCAATCATGATGTCTATCCACCAAGGCAACTCGGCGTATTCCTTACCTTGGGATAATCCCAAAGGCAAAGTAATCACAGCCAGCACAATGATCAAATTCCAACCCCAGAAATTGAACCAAGCCAGCTTGTTGCTCCACAACTTAGTCTGCCCCGTGCGTTGCACGATGTAGTACCCCGTTGCCATCAACACACAACCACCGAACGCAAAAATCACCGCATTGGTATGCAGTGGACGCAGACGACCGAAAGTAATTTCCGGAATGTCAAAGTTTAAAAAAGGCCACGCTAATTCCGATGCAACATACACACCGATCAACGTACCTACAACCGCATAAATGACGGCTGCGATAGTAAACCATCGCACCACATCCATATCGTACTTTACTGGTGTCGCTTTTGTCGCTTCCACAGTATCTCCTCCCGAGAGCAAGTTAAAAAAACGATGGTTATCTACCTTAAACAGCAGGGTAAACGCCCCATCTCTTATGACAGCTTTTTGCAGCCGCGCAATCATTGCACATCAATAAGGTGCGAGTAAAGGAAAAAACACGTTAAATACAGCTATACCAACCTATAACAGTCAAGTTAAATTACCGCAAATCAATGACAAAATTTTGACTTAACAAAGGCTTGCACCTAAAAATATATACGCAATAACCGCGCTTACAAGTCAAGATTTTGTATCACGCGTATTGAACTTTTCAAGCAAAAGCTAACACCTTGGCAAACGATAGGGATGCCGCCCTAAGCCACCACCAAAAACGCAAGCGAAACGCCCCCGTCACAACTTATTTGGTCACATTGATAAAAGGGATCGTCCCCCCTGTCACATTCGGCAAATGACCATCCCATTTTTTGATCGCTTCGCTTTGGTTTTCCACTTCACGCAGTCGGATCATTTCTGGGGTGACCTGCGCACGCTGCAAAGACAAGGACTCGGCTTCCGCCTTCGCACTCGCCACTTTTTGCTTTGCTTCCACCTCAATCCGTTGTAAATCACGCTCTGCTTTTAACTTGAGCTGCTCGGCCGTGGTCTTGGCTTCAATCGCCTGATTAAAACTGGGCGAAAAGGCAAAATTGACAATCGACACTTCGTCAATCGCAATACCATGCCGATTCATCCGTTCTTTGAGCGTTGAGCTGATTAAGTCACGCACTTCAGCGCGCTTGCTAATCAATTCTTCCGCCGTATATTTTGCCGTGGTGGCCTTCACGGCTTCCTGTACGGCGGGGACAATAATGCGATCCCCAACTGTTGAAAGATTGCCCACTGATTGGAAAGTTTCCGCCACGCGATCCGCCACCAGATGAAAGTTAATCGCCACTTTGGTGTGTACCGATTGCAAATCTTTAGAAGCCGAATCACCATCTCCTTCACCCTTTTGAATTTGCACACTGATTTGATGCACTTCTTGCACAAAAGGAATCCGAATGTGCAGCCCTTCGCCCAATACTTCCTGCGTCACCTTACCAAAAGTGGTAATCACCCCACGATGCCCTGCTTGTATGACCACCAACGGGTTGACCAAGGGCAACACCACCACAAAAAAGATCGCCGCCACAATCAGCCATTTCACGATTGGAAAACTGGGCAACTTTCGGGTGATACCACTTTGATTATCAAAAATAGCCATGTTATGCACTCCTCATATAAAGAATTGATGAAGAACCACCGCGACAGCGATGGTTAGAACCCGCAAAAAAATGCTCGCGGTTCGCAAAAGCGAAGCGCGAGCAGTGTAAACCGAAATATGAACTGGGTCACCGCAACCTCGGATGACCCAGCGGTTCATTATCGTGTTTTGTAGATGCTGATAGGTTGCGAGTTATCAAACGAGGCAGTGCCATCTTTCCAAGTCTTCATGGTGCCTTTTACGGTCACTTTATCGCCCGTATCCGCCAAACGACTGAGTTGGTCTTGGGTCGCTTGATCAAGATCACGCACATAGCCTAGCGTGTACTGTTTGCCACGACCATCGTTAATCCAGTAATTGCCGCCTGCGGCATTATTACCAAATACAACTTGACCTGTGACCGATGCAGAGCGACGCGACACCGCATTACCATCTTGGTAATTCCCATTTGAATTACCGTTCGAGTAATTACCTGGATTGGCATAACTATCCTTTTTAACCACAAAGAATAAGTTAACAGGTTGGCTATTATCAAACGAAGAACTGCCATCTGCCCAAGAACGCATCACCCCTTTAGCCGTGATAATGGCACCTGAATCCGCCAAACGCCCCAATTGACTTTGGGTTTCTTCATCTAAATCACGGTAATAACCCAGAATGAACTGTTTACCACGCCCGCCATCAATCCAGAAGTTACTCCCTGCGGCATTCGTGCCAAAAGACACTTTACCCACCACTTCAATAGAGCGTTGATTACCCGTATTCGCGCCTGGATTTCTCGCCCCGAATTGAGCAGATTCCCGAATAACCAACAGATTCACGTACACAGGTTGTGAATTATCGAATGACGTACTGCCATCATTCCACGATTTCAACGTTCCCTTAACGGTGACCGACACGCCCGATTTAACCAAACGGTTCAGTTGATTTTGCGTGTCTTCATCCAAGTCACGCAAATAGCCCAAGGTATATTGCTTACCTTTGCCGCCGTTTACCCAGTAGTTACCACCCGCCGCATTGTTTTCTTGCTCGATTTTCCCTGTTACTTCAACTGCTTGACGTGAAGTTACATTCTTTTCAGGCGGTACAACACGTGCTGTTTCTCTAATGGTTAACATCGCACCCGAATTAGCAGCGGTGTTGTCTGAAGCACCAAATGCGCTGTCTGAATTACCCATTGAGGAATCCGCACTACCCGCTTCACAATTGCTCACCAGTCCATTCCGATAAACGGGCTTAGGCAAACTACCTACGCGATAAAAATCCTTCTTCATCACGCCCGCCCAAGCAAAACGATCCCACGGCAATAAATTACTGTTACAGCTTTGTGTTTCGCTCAAACTAAACCAATCAAAAGAAGGGGTTCTGGTCGAATGATTACCCGCCGTGTACACATAAATCCGTGTTCCCTTCTTAATAACCACCCCTTGTTCAATCGCTGCCCGATCAATATCAAAATACACATTAGCATCAACCGTGGCTTCATACACACCAGGGGTAAATTTACGATTTTGTTTGAACGCGTCCCCATCCGCAGCCTGCGAAATTGCGGGTACGGCAAAGCTGACCAACGTCAGTAGTTGAATAATTCGTTTCATGCTTCTCCCTTTCTCAGATGCGGCAATGGTGGCGTTGCCGCAGCGCCCTAACATGTAAAACCTAACGATTACCCTGCCAAACCCTGCCTAAAACAAACGACAGATGGCATCGGGCAAAAGATAAGGTCAAAATAATAATGCAATCCTCGCCCCCAAGACTTCAAGCAGCTCGGAATACCGCCGCATAATATATCAACAACACAAAAATATCACGCGCAAGCCGCATGGCAAAAGGAACTTAAGGTTAAAATCCACGCATAAAACAGCGCGTTTATGAATTTCAAAGCATGGCATCGCTACTATTTGGAAGCACATGCTCAATACTCAAGTCAAGCACGCACCTCAAAACAGCGTCTAAAGCAATTCGCCCTCCCCCGCCCGATTTGTTAGAATTCGCCTCTTTCTCGCATTTCGGCACCCTTATCACCATGGCTACTCGCAAAATTCTGGCAACCTCCGCCCTCCCCTACGCCAACGGCAGCATCCATCTTGGGCATTTAGTTGAATATATTCAAACAGATATTTGGGTACGCTTTCAAAAAATGCAAGGCCATCAAGTGCATTACGTTTGCGCGGATGATACGCACGGCACGCCAATTATGTTGCGCGCCGAAAAAGAAGGCATCACCCCAGAACAACTCATTGACCGCGTTTGGCACGAACATAAAGCTGATTTTGACGGTTTTGGGGTGCAATTTGACCATTACGGCAGCACCAACAGCACGGAAACCAAACACTATGCGCAAACGATTTATCGCACCCTGCGCGACGCGGGGCTGATTGAAATTCGTGCCGTTGAGCAATTTTACGACCCCGTCAAAAATATGTTCCTGCCCGACCGTTTTATCAAAGGCGAGTGTCCGAAATGCCACGCCAAAGACCAATACGGCGACAACTGTGAAGCCTGCGGCACGACCTATTCCCCCACGGAACTGATTAACCCCTACTCCGCTGTTTCAGGTGCGCAGCCTGAACGCCGTAGTTCGGATCATTATTTCTTCAAATTATCAGCAGAATCTTGCCAACAATTTTTGCGTCAATGGACACGCAGCGGCAGTTTGCAAGCCGAAGCCGCCAACAAAATGCAAGAATGGCTGGGCGCGGAAGGCGAAAACAAACTGTCAGACTGGGACATTTCCCGCGACGCGCCGTATTTTGGCTTTGAAATCCCCGACGCACCAGGCAAGTATTTTTACGTCTGGCTAGACGCGCCCGTCGGCTATATGGGCAGCTTCCAAAAGTTATGTTCACTCCCCTCTCCCGCTGGCGGGAGAGGGGTTGGGGGAGAGGGTGTTGGCACGCCAATTGACTTCGACGAATTCTGGAACAAGGAAAAAGCCGCGCAATCGGGTACCGAGCTGTATCATTTTATCGGCAAAGACATCCTCTATTTCCACGCCCTGTTTTGGCCAGCGATGCTGGAACATGCGGGTTTCCGCACCCCAACCAAACTGTTTGCTCACGGCTTCTTAACCGTCAACGGCGAAAAAATGAGCAAATCACGCGGCACGTTTATCACCGCAGATAGTTATTTAAAACAAGGACTGAATCCTGAGTATTTGCGCTACTACTACGCCTCAAAACTTAACGGCACAATGGAAGACATCGACCTGAGCTTGGAAGACTTTGTGGCGAAGGTAAACAGCGATTTAGTCGGGAAATTTATCAATATCGCCAGCCGCTGCGCACCGTTTATCAGCAAACGCTTTGGCGGAAAATTGTGCGCCGCATTGTCCGATGACGCACAGCAATGGCTGAAAAATGCGCTTTATGATGGCGAAACCGCCCGCGCCACCACCATTTGCAAAGCCTTTGACGACAGAGACTATGGCAAAGCCCTACGCGAAATCATGGCGGTCGCCAATGAAGCCAATCGCTATGTCGATGAATTAAAGCCATGGGTATTGGCAAAGCAACCCGATGCGGAAGCCCAGTTGCACGAAGTTTGCACCGTTGCACTCAATTTATTTTTGCAACTCGCGGTATTCCTCAAACCCGTTTTACCCTCGCTGGCGAGCCAAGTCGAACAGTTTTTCAACATTGAAGCCCAAAACTGGACGCGTGTAGCACAAGGTGGAGCAATGTTGCTCGCTCACACCATCAACGACTACGCTCACTTGATGACCCGCCTCGACCCCAAACTAATCGCGGCGATGGTAGAGGCAAATAAGGAAAGCTTGCAACCCACGACACCCTCACCTGCACGCCACGCCGAAGCACAATTGCCCTCTCCCCTAACCCCTCTCCCTGAGGGCGAGGAGAATAAAATTGCCGAGACCATCAGCATCGACGATTTCAACAAAGTGGATTTGCGCGTGGCAAAAATCGTCAACGCGGAACACGTTGAAGGCGCGGCGAAGTTATTGAAATTGACCTTGGATATAGGCGAAGCGAATACGCGCACGGTGTTTGCAGGCATTAAATCCGCTTATGATCCCGCGACTTTAGTCGGGCGCATGACCGTGATGGTCGCCAATCTTGCACCGCGCAAAATGAAATTTGGCTTATCGGAAGGCATGGTTTTAGCCGCTTCGGGCGAAGGGTCAGGATTGTTTATCCTCAGCCCAGACGACGGTGCGCACGTAGGGATGCGAGTGAAGTAGCCGCCAAGCCCCACTTATTCCAGTTGCGGCTCAACAGTCGCAACCAGCAAACGACGAAGACCGAGCTACCTTACGGCAAGTCGTCCAACGCGACATCACTGAAGAAATGAAATTAGAATAACTCGATATTTTTTAGTCAAAATTACTGACAGTGACTCACTATATGAATATAATGCACCTCAACAACACCCCTCAAGCCTCTCTGCCAGTACATCGGCATGATGCTCAAACCGAGGGGTTACTCATTTCAAGGGTTGAAAATGCACTATAGCAAGCAGCCCCTTTCTATTTCCGAACAAGCCCAATTACTGCGGGATAGGGGGTTGGTATGCGATGATCGCCCACGTCTTGAGCATTATCTTGCCAATATAGGCTACTACCGTTTGAGTGCTTACCTGTTGCCATTCGAGCAACCCTCAAGCAAAGGCAATTCCCGCAACCACCAATTTTTACCCAACACGACATTCGAGCAAGTGCTAGACCTGTACGTTTTTGATCGAAAACTGCGCTTATTGGTCATGGAAGCAATCGAACGCATCGAAGTTTCCGCCCGCACACGATGGGCAAGCACCATGGCATTAAGGCACGGCAGCCATGCCCAAATGAATTCGGCTTTATTCAAAAATCCGTGGCAACACGCATCCGACCTTGCCCGTATTTCCAACGAACTAAAAGATAGCAACGAAACCTTTGTGGTGCATTACCGAGACAAATACACCGCCCCCTATTTGCCGCCCATTTGGGCTATTGTCGAAACCATGAGCTTAGGCGGACTGTCTCGTTGGATTGCCAGCACCAACGACAAGGAAGTCAAGCGCGAAATTGCCAAAGCACTTGGAATGCCCACCATCGAAATCCTCGAACAAGTGCTGCACGCCCTCACCCCCCTGCGCAACATCTGTGCACACCACGCACGGCTGTGGAATCGTCGATTTATCATGCTCTTACCCAATATCAAACGCTTACGCGGGCAATTGATTACCGAGACCATCGCTACCTCAACAGGGGAAACACAACAACCGCTCACCCGCGAGATATACAATTTTCTGGTCATTATTCAATACCTGATGCAGCAAATTAACCCCAGTACCACTTGGGGCGCAAGAATCATCGCTCATATACAACCACTGACCCCAGCGCAACAAACCGCAATGGGATTTCCAGCAGATTGGGAAACACGCCAACCTTGGACACCCGCATCAAATCCGCGCAAGCCCCCTCAACGCCCATCGGGCGACACCCCTGACCTGTTTATCCTCAGCGCGCAAGCAGGAATGCGCGTCAAATAACATGGACACGCTGCTGCGATCTGTCGTTGCCAGTTGGGCGAAACACACCCAACGGTTTTTGGCGGCAATCGTGCAGCTCTACACCGACAGCCAACCCACCCTCGCTTTTTTTGCCGCACACGGCGAGGTCATACGACTCGCCAAATCGACCGCCGCCCCGCATTATTCTTTGCACCCGCCCTGAAGTTGAGCCCCCGTTTGGGTGCATTACCATCTACACCGATGTGGGAGCGCAATTTATTGCGCGATTATTTTTGCGATAAATCGCGCAATAAATTGCGCTCCCACACACGACGGTCAGACTCAATTCAAGGAGGGTTCAAAGAACCATTATGCAAAAAATTATCTGGGCTAAATTTTCACACTATTTCCGTCCGCGCTTGATTGAATCGCTGCGCGACTATGACCAATCTCGTTTTTCCACTGATGTGACAGCGGGCATCACCGTCGGCATCATCGCCCTGCCCTTGGCAATCGCCTTTGCCATCGCCAGCGGCGCAAAACCCGAAGCGGGCATTTTCACCGCCATTATCGCGGGCTTTATCATTTCCGCACTGGGCGGATCGCGGGTGCAAATCGGCGGGCCCACGGGCGCGTTTATCGTCATCGTGTATGGCATCATCGCCCAATACGGCTACGCTAACCTATTGATTTGTACCATCATGGCAGGCTTTATTTTGGTAGCGATGGGGCTGACAGGCATGGGCAGCTTGATTAAATTTTTCCCGCACCCGTTGATTAGCGGCTTCACCAGCGGTATCGCGGTGTTAATTTTACTCAGTCAGGTCAAAGAATTTTTTGGGCTGAACATCGACAAAATGCCCGCCGAATTTTTCCAAAAACTCAACGCGATTTATCACGCTATTCCCACCATAGAACCGCAGACCTTGGCATTGGCATTCGCTTCCACCTTGCTCATCTGGTTTTACCCCAAAACATGGGGGAGGCGCATCCCCGCCCCCATCGTCGCACTGGTAATCGGCACCGCAGCCGTCGCCTTGTTTAAGCTGCCCGTAGAAACCATCGGCACACGCTTCGGCGGCATCCCCCAAGGCTTGCCCACCTTTGACCCGCCTGAATTCACCCTCTCCACTTTACGCAACTTGATTGCGCCCGCCATGACCATCGCACTACTCGGCGCGATTGAATCCTTACTTTCCGCTTCGGTTGCCGACGGCATGATCGACGACAAACACAATCCGAATCAAGAACTGATCGCCCAAGGGATCGCCAACATCGTCACCCCGTTTTTTGGCGGTCTCCCCGCCACAGGCGCGATTGCCCGCACCGCCACCAACGTGCGCTCAGGTGCGACCAGCCCCGTCGCAGGCATGGTTCACGCGCTGACTTTATTGCTGATTATTTTGATTGCCGCCCCACTGGCTAAAAATATCCCCCTCGCCACCTTGTCTGCGATTTTGGTCGTGGTTGCGCTCAACATGGGCGAATGGTCAGAGTTCCGCACCCTGCGCAAATATCCCAAAAGCGACAGCTCGGTGCTGGTCGCCACCTTTTTGCTGACGGTGATTTTTGACTTGACCGTGGCGGTGGAAATTGGCATGTTCATCGCCATTTTCTTCTTTATCAAACGCATCACCGAACTCACTCACGTCAGCGTATCTGACCATTCCTTCAATCCTAGCGACACCATCGGCACGCAACAGCGCAAAACAATCCCCGAAGGCGTGATGGTCTATCGGGTCTTCGGCGCGCTATTCTTCGGCGCGGCCGACAAACTCGAAGCCATCCTCGCCAAAACCCACAGCGAACCCGATGTGCTGATTTTAAAAATGCACGAAGTCATCAGCATGGACAGCAGCGCGCTGCGCACCCTGCAAAACATGCACAACAAGCTCCGCAAACGCGACAAGTATTTGATTCTATGCGGTCCACACACCCAACCCTATTTCCTGATGCAGCAAGCAGGGTTCTTTAACGAAATCGGCAAAGACAACGTCAAAGCCAATATGGACGACGCATTGCAACGCGCGCGGGAATTGTTGGAATGGCGGAAAAATGCAGCGCACTGACCGCGACTATTGCCACCAATCATGCAAGGCGGGCGAAAAGCTAACGGCAATTCTCATTTTGACTAAACAGCGGGTTTTTGTGGGTGCGACAAATTCGTACCCACAATCAATGCAATTGCGACTGCACGATAATTTATAGTCAGGTACTTATGCGAGGAGATTAGCTTCTTTACTGGGGTGTTGCTTATCCATGCCAGCAAACAACTATTTTTATACTCGTTTGATTTTAAATGTTTATTTATTAACCGAGCGACGTAAGATTCTGACCCCATTGATTTACTGCCCCTATGGTTCTTATTGAGAGAAACGCGAAAAATCAGCGGGTGAGTAAATGGCAATCTCTTTGTATGGATGCAGTGTTTGTAAGTCAGCATCACCCGTGATAATCACTGCCGAACCTGAATCAAGTGCCAGCCCCAAGAACTTGTTGTCTGTGGGATCACGGCATTCCGTGGCAGTGGCGTGCGGATCAAAAAATTCAACGTTGGTGCTGATGTGCAAAAGGAATTCTGTGCGCGAATACGCATGAGGGAAATAGCGGTCGAGCTTGGGTTTTTGGATGCGTTCAGTCAGCTCAATCCACGTTTCGTCATTTTGCACCAGCACAAAAGTATCGAACACCGCCGCCAGCATTTGAGCTGTCTGAGAGTTGGGCAAGATCGCCGCGCTAATGAGAACATTGGTGTCAATGACAATATATTGTGGCTTATTTTTCATTGAGGAGTTGCATTACGTCATTTTCAGTGAGCCCTTGTTGCTCCGCAGGAGATACCACACTCGAAAAATAGCGTCGAAGCGCATCACCCGCTTCTTTGCCCCGAAGCGGAAAGTTCTCAGCAACGAACTTCGCCATTTGAGGGGTGGGTAATTGCATGACATGATGAAAATCTTGATATGCCTGTATCACCGCAACGGGACGACCACGGCGAGTAATGGTGACAGGCTCACGTTGGGATGAATCCAGAAGCAGAGCAAATTTATTTTGCGCTTCGAGAGAAGTCATAGAAATCATTTGCATACCTTTCAGATGTTAGTGCTATTACAGCCAATATAGCTGTTTCGGACATGAAGTCAAGCGCAATACAATCCTTGCAGCAATTCTCATTTTGACCGTAGGTACGAATTCATCCTAGAAAAAGCAGTCTCACGCGGAGAACGCGGAGAAAATCAATACGTTACACTGAACAGGCAGTCACCAAACGGGTGAAAAATAAATCAACGCTATCTTTTTGTTTTTCTTGGCATCTTTGCGTCTTGGCGCGATCAAATAAGGTTTAGGTTAAAACAAAAGCTATTGAATATATTGGGATATTTGTCTGCATGATGATTTAGGGCTGGCGTAATTGTTGAACTTCGTCCTCAGTCAGTCCTGTTTTGAGGGCGATGGTGGCGTTGTCTAAAACGTCTAATAGGTTGCGGGCGATTTCTAAGGATTTGTTTTTTGCACCCCTTGCCTCCCCCCTTTTCTCAGCCTCTTTCTCCGCTGTTTCCATCACGCCTTTCCAATCCCGATAGTTTTTTAAACTTTCAAAATACGCATCGCGTTCGATGGGGTTAAAACAGGCGAGTTGGGCGGTTTCAAATAATTCGGGAAATACGCCTTCATTGAGTACAGCGGGAATTTCTTGTAAATCTTGCAAGTGTCTGAAAACATACAGCCATTTGTCTTGTAGCGTTTCTAGCTCTTCCAAGGTTTTTTTGAAATGTGGCAAGGATAAATAGATAAAAGTCAGCTTGTCGTAAAACAACTGTCCGTGTTGGTTTTTGAGTTGCACCACGTGTAGCACTTCGTTGTTGTTGCGGTCTTCGTCAAACACAAAGTCCAAAATCCCGACGGTATAAACGGCGGACAAGTTGTAATCCCATTCGCCGCGCTGCGCCTGTTCCTGAATCGGAAAAGTGGCGTAATACACGGTGCGGTCTTTGAAGAAATTGTGCTTGGCTTTTTGTAATTCCACCACAAAACGCTCGCCTGCGGGGCTGATGCAGCTCAAATCAAAAATGGCACGGCGGTCAAATTCGGTCAAGCCTAGGCGTTCGGTGCGAGTGTATTGCAGGTCTTGAATTTGGTGTTTTTCGGGCAGCAAGGTGTTGAGGAAGTTGATTAACACCGCCTTGTGCGGCTCTTCGCCGAATAGCTTTTTAAAGCCGAAGTCAGTGAATGGATTGAGGTATTTGTCTTTCAACATGGCGCGCCCCTATGGTCAAAATGAGGGCGAATTTTAGCACGGGCTTGGGTACGACAAATTCGTACTTTACGCACGAATGATGAAAAAGGTGGATGCTACCGCGCTAACCCCATTCATTGATTCTGATACACCACTACTCTTTTTCTTTGTCTTTCCGAGTTATGATACGCAACGATTCGAGGATACCAGAGAGTACATCAACCTCGCTCTCCTCCTTGCCGTCACTATTAAAGTGTGCAAGTGAACTCGTACATATTTCTTGAAAGGTTCTCGCCATAAACGAATCAGGTTTACAGCCAAACGCATACTCCACTAGTTCGCGTGTTACTTGATCCTTACGAGGATCCATCACCATGGAAAAGTGCAACATTGATTTATAGGTATCGTACATCATAACGCTCCGACTAAATGTAAGCATCTGTTTTTGAGTACGTCCAACCAATGCAAACAAAGCCAATGTACAGGTAGAAACAAAAACAGTTGCGCCAGCTCCATAACGGATGAGGCTATTTAAGAATGACAGGTTATTTAGTATTGCGTTAGTACGAAGGACATATGAAGCCAGCACGATCAAGGCCACAACAAAACACACAACAAATACACCTGCTATTGCCGCTGCTTTTTTGGCTTGATTGTCCAACCAATCACGCCTCTTGGTGAGTTGTTTTAATTGTTCAGCTGCTTCATTTTTTGCAGCAAGCAATGCTGCATATGCACTACTGTAATAAGTCTCGCCTTTTTGATGATCTTCTATCATCCCCTGAAGTTGCTTTTGAGTTTCCTCAGTCTCTTCTTTCGAGTCGTCTAATTCTTTCTTGAGTTTCGCAACATTAGTTTGAGACTGAAGATTATCACTTTCTAACTTAGCCAATGCTGCTTTCAGTCTGTCGATTTCCAACCCACCTGTACCATCAGAAGATTCATTGTCCAGAGTACGACGGGAATTATTCCCTTCAAATTGGTGAACAAATTCATCATCCCATTCGCAATCATTGACAACTACCCCATCAAAGTTCGCATCCTCCAAATTAGCCTTTTTAAAATGACAACGACTTATTCTGGCATGAGAAAAGTTGCAACGAGTACAGTTAGCGGCACCAAAATCACAGTTCTCAAGCCAAGATCGACTAAAATCTGCTCCATCAATCCGTGCATTCGGATACGGCAGTATCAAAGGAGAAGCCTGCCATAATGCTTTAATTTCTTCTGTTGAGAAACCACACAGTGATCTCTCCCGAAAATTAAACCCATCTATTCGACAACCCGAAAAATCCGCACAACCGCCCTCCCGTCCACCACTGCTTAACCACAGAGCATGCGCATTTAAGCGAAGATTAATTTCCTCATATGAAAGTTTATTAAATGAATTCATTTGCCTAATCACCCCTAACTCGACTAATGGCCGCGTTGGCTAATTCATTTTGCTTCTCTTTAAGCCTGTCTCTCAACACTAATATGGATCTCAATTCATAAGCCAATTTATCATAGCGCGTGCGTAGATTGGTCACTTCATTTGCGACCTCTTCAGCGATGCTATGAGCGAGAGACTCCTCTTTTGAAACATCCACTATTGCCGTTTGTATTCTTGCAATATCTGCCCTTATTGCATTTACAGTTTGAATATAAGTAGGGTCTTTATCTGACTCCATTTCGTGGATCACTGCCACTTGCAGTGCCTCACTTAGATTGACTAAATCAGATTCTAGCCTCTTTAACTTAGCCCTCACTTGCGTCACTACAGCTTCATGTCGATGCTGTTCCTCAGCTTTGACAACGAGCAGCTTTTTATAGCCTTCCAAGGTTTCCAAGTCTTCGTGATTTTCATTGTATATTTTCTGTACTTTTGTCAGTGCGTGCAGATAACCGCCATTCCCAAATGAAGGCACAATCGCCTCATCCCATAATTGACAAAAATAGAACGGTGACATATTACTATCAGCACGATTGATGGACTTATTCCTGTGATCAAGCAGTTCATCATATTTGCCAAGTGTGTAGTCATGCCAATGACTTTGCATTGCTTCACTAAAATAAATCTCAACACTCTTCGGCTCAAAATACTTAAGCAAAAACAATGCAGTAGCAAGAAATGACAGTAAGGAGTACACCGAATATTCTACGCGTCTAAATTCAGGCTTCCCCTCGAAACTGTCACGCATCACCTTATTTCTTGCCACAAAAGAGTCTGGCACATCCAAAATTCCAAAT
>JBASWK010000143.1:0-1524 GCA_049276435.1 Gallionella sp.
CGCGCGTAGAACTGCTGAAATACTTGGATCAATACAAAATCGGTACGCGTTTGTTGTTCGCGGGCAATTTGACTCGCCAACCGTATTTTGAAGGTCGCACCTACCGCATCAGCGGCGAACTCACCCACACCGACAGCGTGATGAACAACACCCTTTGGATCGGCGTGTATCCAGGTTTGACTGAAGAAATGCTCAGTTTCGTGGTCGAGAAAATCGAAACCTTCTTTGGCGTGAACTTTTAAACCATACAGAGAATTTAAACAGATGGCCGTATCATCCAGTATTGAATTAACGATCGCCATACCTACGTACAACGGGGGCAGATACCTCGCAGAGACCATCGACAGCGTGCTATGTCAACTACCTGGGGTAAGAGAAAGGCGAATAGAGATTTTAATCTCAGATAATGCGTCAACGGATGATACCAATAGCATTGTTAATCAATATATTGCAACTTATCCAGAAATTATTTCCTATAGCATCAATACGTGCAATCTTGGATATGATCGAAACGTAGACAAGCTATTTAAAATTGCACGAGGGGAATATGTGTGGTTGCTTGGAGATGATGACACGCTCGTTTCAGGGGCATTAAAGAGATTTTTTTCCGTGTCGGATCAGCATGAAGATATTGCTGTTTTTGTTTTTCCGCCCTCTTTTTTGAATATTGAAACACAAAAGAAGTTATGGGATCGTCAATTAAACGAAGATATTGTGTGTATAGGTGGTGATGAGTTCTTACAACAATCACTTTGGGGAACTGCTTCACTTTCTTCTCTGTGTATCCGTAAAGAGCTATGGAATGCAGAAAATGTAGATATGTACATAGGGAGTCAGTGGGTACATATTGGTGGCATGATACAAGTCATGCGCCACAAACGAAAAGCGTATCTTTTCGCTGATGAGATGGTCATTGTCAGGATTGCCAATCCGAGATGGGGGAGCAATGGGAATCAATTGGAAATTGGACTAAAGCATTTAGCCGTTTTTGAAAATATCTTGAAATTAGGTTATGCCTCCCGCACATTTGAGTGTTTCTTAGAAAATCGCTTTGCAAGCAATTTTAAGGATATTCTATTTTTAGCCCCTAGTAATATCAAAAATAAGCTTGCCATCGCAAAAACAATGATCCATTTTTTTTACGCTAAGTTAAGATTTTGGTTGTTTGACCTTCCTTTGCTATTTATCCCCAATACTCTCAGATACGCTATTGTCAGTACTGGGCGATATGTGAAACAAATCGTCAATAAATAGATGCTTTAACACCATAATTACAGACAGGATCTCAATTGAAAGCCTCGGATGCACTTGCCCAATTTTTAATCACCCATCGGGTTCAAACGTGTTTTGAGCTGGTGGGCGGGATGATTACCCACCTACTGGATAGTTTTGCCGAGTCAGGGCAATTCAACATCGTGTCCATGCACCATGAGCAATCCGCAGCCTTCGCCGCCGAGGGCGTGGCGCGTTATACCCGAGGCAAAACGGTGGCGTTGGCAATGGGGACGAGCGGCCCTGGGGCGA